>NZ_JBHVMF010000004.1:74625-313513 GCF_042797055.1 Streptomyces sp. NPDC057854 | reverse complement strand
GGTACTGCAGGGGGGACCCTGTGGGAGAGTAGGACGCCGCCGAACAATCATTGTGGGAAAGCCCCGCACCTTCTGGTGCGGGGCTTTTCTGCGTTCACGGGACGGGACCCGGTGGGCGGGGGCGGCGTGGGCGGGAGGTAAGGTCAGGGGTCAACGTCAGCACCGTCCCAGCAGGAGGCCCCCGGGTGGAGGTCCAGGAGACCGAGGTCCAGACGGACCGGGTCCTCACCATCCCCAACATTCTCAGCATGGCGCGTCTTCTCGGCGTGCCGCTGTTCCTGTGGCTCATCCTCCGGCCAGAGTTCGGCGGGCCCAACAGCGATGTATGGGCGCTGCTCGTGCTGATGCTCAGCGGCGTCAGCGACTACCTCGACGGCAAGCTGGCCCGCAAGTGGAACCAGATCAGCAGCCTCGGCAGGCTCCTCGACCCGGCGGCCGACCGGCTGTACATCCTGTCCACGCTCCTGGGGCTCACCTGGCGCGAGATCCTGCCGCTGTGGCTGACCGTCGTGCTTTTGGCACGGGAAGTCATGCTGCTGGTCATGGTGGGAATCCTCCGCCGGCACGGCTACCCGCCGCCGCAGGTGAACTTCCTCGGAAAAGCTGCGACTTTCAACCTCATGTACGCGTTCCCGCTGCTGCTTCTCAGTGACGGAACCGGATGGCTGGCGTCACTCGCTGAAGTTTTCGGATGGGCTTTCGCCGGATGGGGTACAACTCTGTATTGGTGGGCAGGGATCCTCTACGTGGTCCAGGTCCGCCGACTCGTGAAGGCGGATACCGAGGCCGATTGAGCCCTTCCGTCCCGTGCCGAGCAGCGTCGCCGGCAGGAACGAGGACGCCCCCGGGGCGAGTGAGCGGACAGGGCTCGTCGGCAGGACCGTCGTCTCTTAAGGAGGACGCTTCCGACATGAAGGCCGTCGTGATGGCCGGTGGCGAAGGAACCCGCCTTCGCCCCATGACCTCGAGCATGCCCAAGCCTCTTCTGCCGGTGGTGAACCGGCCGATCATGGAGCACGTCCTACGACTGCTCAAGAGGCACGGTCTCAACGAGACCGTCGTCACCGTCCAGTTCCTCGCCTCTCTCGTCCGGAACTACTTCGGTGACGGCGAAGAGCTCGGAATGGAGCTCACGTACGCCAATGAGGAGAAGCCTCTCGGCACAGCGGGCAGTGTGAAGAACGCCGAGGAAGCGTTGAAGGACGACGCTTTCCTCGTGATCTCGGGGGACGCCCTCACCGATTTCGACCTCACCGACCTGATCCGGTTCCACAAGGAGAAGGGCGCGATGGTCACGGTCTGTCTGACGCGCGTGCCGAATCCGCTGGAATTCGGCATCACCATCGTCGACGACGAAGGACAGGTCGAGCGCTTCCTGGAGAAGCCGACCTGGGGCCAGGTCTTCTCGGACACCGTGAACACGGGCATCTACGTCATGGAGCCCGAGGTGTTCGACTACGTCGAGGCCGACGTGCCGGTCGACTGGTCCGGTGACGTCTTCCCGCGGCTGATGCAGGAGGGCAAGCCGATCTACGGCTACGTCGCCGAGGGCTACTGGGAGGACGTCGGCACCCACGAGAGCTACGTCAAGGCACAGGCCGACGTGCTCGAGGGCAAGGTCCAGGTCGACATCGACGGCTTCGAGATCTCGCCCGGCGTGTGGGTCGCCGAAGGCGCCGAGGTGCACCCCGACGCGGTGCTGCGCGGTCCGCTGTACATCGGCGACTACGCCAAGGTCGAGGCCGGCGCCGAGATCCGCGAGCACACCGTCGTCGGCTCCAACGTGGTCGTCAAGAGCGGCGCCTTCCTGCACAAGGCCGTCGTCCACGACAACGTGTACATCGGGCAGCACAGCAACCTGCGCGGCTGCGTCATCGGCAAGAACACCGACGTCATGCGGGCGGCCCGGATCGAGGACGGGGCCGTCATCGGTGACGAGTGCATGATCGGCGAGGAGTCGATCGTGCAGGGCAACGTACGGGTCTACCCGTTCAAGACCATCGAGGCCGGCGCCTTCGTCAACACCTCGGTGATCTGGGAGTCGCGCGGCCAGGCCCACCTCTTCGGCACCCGCGGCGTGTCCGGGATCCTCAACGTCGAGATCACCCCCGAGCTTGCCGTCCGGCTCGCCGGGGCGTACGCGACGACGCTGAAGAAGGGCGCCACCGTCACCACTGCCCGTGACCACTCCCGTGGCGCCCGCGCCCTCAAACGGGCCGTGATCTCCGCGCTCCAGGCCAGCGCCATCGACGTGCGCGACCTGGAGAACGTACCGCTGCCGGTGGCCCGGCAGCAGACCGCGCGGGGCAGCGCCGGCGGGATCATGGTGCGTACCTCCCCCGGAGTGCCGGACTCGGTCGACATCATGTTCTTCGACGAGCGGGGCGCGGACCTGTCGCAGGCCCGGCAGCGGAAGCTGGACCGCGTGTACGCGCGCCAGGAGTACCGGCGGGCCTTCCCCGGCGAGATCGGCGACCTGTCCTTCCCGTCGAGCGTCTTCGACTCGTACACCGGCTCGCTGCTGCGGAACGTCGACACCAGCGGGATCGCGGAGGCCGGGCTGAAGGTGGTCGTCGACGCGTCCAACGGCAGCGCGGGGCTCGTGCTGCCGAGCCTGCTGGGCCGGCTCCAGGTGGACTCGCTGACCATCAACCCGGGACTCGACGAGTCGCGGCCGACCGAGTCCATCGAGCGGCGGCGGGCCGGGCTCGTCCGGCTCGGGGAGATCGTGGCGTCGGCGCGGGCCGCGTTCGGCGTGCGGTTCGACCCCGTGGGCGAGCGGCTGTCGCTCGTCGACGAACGGGGCCGGATCATCGAGGACGACCGGGCGCTGCTGGTGATGCTCGACCTGGTGGCGGCCGAGCGGCGGTCGGGACGGGTCGCGCTGCCGGTGACCACGACCCGTATCGCCGAGCAGGTGGCCGCGTACCACGGCACCCAGGTGGAGTGGACGACCACCTCGCCCGACGACCTGACCCGGGTCGGCCGGCAGGAGTCGACCATCTTCGGCGGCGACGGGCGCGGCGGGTTCATCGTGCCCGAGTTCAGCAGCGTCTTCGACGGGGCCGCGGCCTTCGTGCGGCTCATCGGGCTGGTGGCGCGGACCCAGCTCACGCTCAGCCAGATCGACGCCCGCATCCCGCGCGCCCACGTGATCAAGCGGGACATCGCGACGCCGTGGGCGGTGAAGGGGCTCGTGATGCGGCGGGTCGTCGAGGCGGCCGGCAGCAGGTCGGTCGACACCACGGACGGCGTGCGGGTCGTGGAGGCCGACGGGCGGTGGGTGATGGTGCTGCCGGACCCCGCCGAGGCCGTCACCCATCTGTGGGCCGAGGGCCCCGACGACACGTCCGCGCAGGCGCTGCTCGACGAATGGGCGCAGGTGGTCGAGAGCGCCGGTCGCTGACCCGGCGGCGGTGAGGGGCCGGGCGGCGCGGGAGCGAGCCGCCCGGCCTTTTCCCGGGGCCATTCGGTGGTACGGCGTGCGACGTGCGACGATGTGCGGCATGTCGCAGCAGCCCCCCGATCGGAGCACCGGTTCTCCACCCCCGCGCCCGGACGCGTCGATGTCGCTGCTGAACAACGTCATCGACCACGCGCTGGACGACGGGTACGCGGAGGCGACCGCCCGGCGCGCGGCGGAGGGCGGTGCGCTGCCGAAGCCGCTGCGGGCCAAGCTCGGCCTCGCGGCCGGGCTGGTGCTCGCCGCCGCGGTGGTGACCGTCGGTGCCGCGGAGGCCCGGGTGTCGGCGCCCGTCGTGGCCAAGGAGCGGCAGGAGCTCATCGACCGGATCGAGAACGAGAACCGGGCGGCCGACGACCTGGAGCAGGACGTCGAGCGGATCCGTGCGGAAGTCGGCGACCGGCAGCGGGCGGCGCTCGACCAGCACGGCGGCGACCAGGCGGAACTGGTCGCGCTGCTCTCCGGCGCCACCCCCGTCCGGGGTCCGGGCGTGAAGCTCGTGGTCGACGACGCCAAGGGGTCCGACAGCGGGGGAGGCGGGCCGCGGGAGAGCGCCGGCTTCTCCGACACCGGACGGGTGCGCGACCGCGACATGCAGCGGGTGGTCAACGGGCTGTGGGAGGCGGGCGCGGAGGCCGTGTCGATCAACGGGCAGCGGCTGACGTCGCTGTCGGCGATCCGGGCCGCCGGTGACGCCATACTCGTCGACAACCGGCCGCTGGTGCCGCCGTACACCGTCCTCGCCGTCGGGGACGGGCAGCGGCTGAGCACCGCCTTCCAGGACAGCGCGGACGGGCAGTACCTGCACGCGCTGGTGGAGAACTTCGGGATCCGCAGCAGCATCTCGGCCGAGGGCGAGCTGAGCCTGCCGGCCGCGCCGAGCCTGATCGTACGTACAGCTGAGCCGAGGGGGGCCGGGGCGGCGACGCCGACCGGCGGCGCCCCGGCGGACAAGGGGAAGGCAACATCGTGATCGCCGTACTGGGCCTGATCGTCGGAGTCGTGGCGGGACTGCTGGTCCGGCCCGAGATCCCGGCCGTCGTCGAGCCCTACCTCCCGATCGCCGTGGTCGCCGCCCTCGACGCGGTCTTCGGCGGCCTGCGGGCCATGCTCGACGGGATCTTCGTCGACAAGGTCTTCGTCGTCTCCTTCCTCTCGAACGTGGTCGTCGCCGCGCTGATCGTCTTCCTCGGCGACAAGCTCGGCGTCGGCGCGCAGCTGTCCACCGGTGTCGTGGTCGTGCTCGGCATCCGGATCTTCTCCAACGCGGCCGCGATCCGCCGCCATGTCTTCCGGGCGTGAGGCCGATGAGTGTGAACCCGAACGAGCGGCCGGAGCGCGGCGAGGAGAAGCCGAAGGCGCCGGAGGCCCCGACGGCGGCCGAGGCGGCGGAGGCAACGGCGGACCCGAAGGCGGCGGAGGCGCGGGCCGCGGAGGGCCGTGAGAGCGCTCCCGAGGGCGTCCTGGCGTCCCCGGAGGCCGGGACCGGTTCCGGGGGCGCGCCGGACGGGCGGCGGCGTCTGCTGGACGCCCTGTGGCCGCCGCGGGTGACGCGGGCCCAGCTCGTGGTGGCGCTGCTGCTGGCCTGTCTCGGCTTCGGCCTCGCCATCCAGGTCTCGTCGACCAGCGAGGGCAGTGCCCTGCGCGGGGCCCGGCAGGAGGACCTGGTCCGGATCCTCGACGAGCTCGACGACCGGACGCAGCGGCTGGAGGACGAGAAGGCGCGGCTGGAGAAGCAGCGCTCCGAGCTGGAGTCCAGCTCCGACCAGGCCGAGGAGGCCCGCCGGCAGACGCAGGAGAAGGAGCGGCAGCTCGGGATCCTGGCCGGGACGGTGGCCGCCCAGGGGCCGGGCATCACGCTGACGGTGACCGACCCGGTCGGCGCGGTCGAGTCCGACATGCTGCTCGACGCCATCCAGGAACTGCGGGCGGCCGGCGCCGAGGCGATCCAGGTCGACGGGGTGCGGGTGGTCGCGGACAGCTATTTCACCGGCGGCGGTGAAGACATGCGGATCGATGGAACGCAGGTGACCGCTCCGTACGTCTTCAAGGTCATCGGCAAGCCCGAGGATCTCGAGCCCGCGCTCAACATCCCCGGAGGAGTCGTGCAGACCCTCGAGAAGGAGCAGGCCACGGCCACGGTGGAGCGGTCGGCGAAGATCGTCGTCGACGCCTTGCGACCCGCGAAGCGGCCTGACTACGCTCGGTCGTCCTCCCAGTGAGAGAGGGGGCGAGGGGTCCCGCGACATGGGCTCGAGCGTTGCGGGGGGTCGGCGCACCACAACGGTGGTGCGTGGTGGAAACTGTCCGGAGGATGCGGACGTTGTGAAGGTGTCCGGGTCGGCAGGTGTGATGGATCTCGGTTCGTCCTGCCCCACGGGCGGGTCTGTTTCGGTCAAGGGGAATCGCCCGTGAAGTTGTTTGCGAAGTTGTTCGGCAAGAGCGCACGCGAGGACGGCGGCAACGCCAGGCACCGCGCGCCGCGCCATGCCCAGAGCGAGGAGCAGGGCGGCGAGCGCCCGCTCTTCCGTGACGAGGTCGGTGGCGACATTCCGGGCGCGCCGGGCGCGTCGGCTGTTGACCCCGCCGGTGCCGCGCGCATAGGTTTCGGTGAACCATCAACCTCAAGTACGGGTGGAGGGTTCAACCCCGATCCGTACGCGACCCAGACCTCCGCGGGGCAGCCGCGGCAGGAGGACGCGTCCATGCCGGTGTGTACGAGGTGCGGTCACCGCAATACGGCGGACAGCCGGTTCTGCTCCCACTGCGGTTCGCCGCTGCGGGGCGGGGTCGCCGCCGAGCGTCCCTCCGAGACCACGTCGACGATCTCGATCTCGGGTCTGGAGGCGTACGACGCCGAGACCACCGGTCAGATCGCGATGCCGGCGCTGTCGCCCGAGGCCCTGGCGGCCGTCGAGGCGCTGCCGCCCGGTTCCGCGCTGCTGGTGGTGCGCCGGGGTCCGAACTCGGGCAGCCGCTTCCTGCTGGACGGCGAGCTGACGACGGCCGGCCGGCACCCGCAGAGCGACATCTTCCTGGACGACGTGACGGTCTCCCGGCGCCACGTGGAGTTCCGCCGGCGCCAGGACGGCAGCTTCACCGTCGCGGACGTGGGCAGCCTCAACGGCACCTACCTCAACCGTGAGCCGATCGACTCCGACGTGGTGCTCAACAACGGCGACGAGGTGCAGATCGGCAAGTACCGGCTGGTCTTCTACGCGAGCCAGCGAGGCGTCTGACGGCGTCACACGCCTGGCGGAGATCCTTCAGGAAAGGTCCATGGTGCGAACACCGACGGGCGGCGCCGGTTCCGGCGCCGCCACCGCGGGCGACCGGCTGGTGAGTATCGGCACCGTGCTGAACCAGCTGCGGGACGAGTTCCCCGAAGTGACGATCTCCAAGATCCGCTTCCTGGAGGCCGAGGGGCTGGTCGAGCCCCGGCGTACGGCCTCCGGGTACCGGAAGTTCAGCCCGCAGGACGTGGAGCGGCTCGCCGCCGTCCTGCGGATGCAGCGGGACCACTATCTTCCGCTGAAGGTCATCCGGGAGCACCTCGACGCCGTCGCCCGGGGCGAGGACGTGCGGCTGCCGTCGCCCGGGCGGCGCCGCGACCTGCTGGACGGGCTGCTCGACGGGCCCGCGGACGAGGCGGCCGGTGAGCGGCCGGCCGTGATGCGGCTGGGCCGGGCCGAGCTGGTGGCGGCGGCCGGGGTGACCGAGGCCGAGCTGGCCGAGTGGGAGTCGTACGGTCTGATCGCGGAGTGCGAGGGCGGCGGGTACGACGCGGAGAGCGTGAACGTGGCCCGGATCGTCGCCGATCTGGGGCGGTTCGGTCTGGAGCCCCGGCATCTGCGGTCCGTGAAGGCGTCGGCGGACCGGGAGGCGGGGCTGATCGAGCAGGTCGTGGCGCCGCTGCGGCGCCACCGCAACCCGCAGACCAGGGCACATGCCGAGGAGACCGCCGCCGAGCTGGCGCAGCTGTCGGTGCGGCTGCACGCCGCGCTGGTGCAGACGGCGCTCGGGATCCGCCTCCAGTGACCTTCCGGCGGACCTCCGCGGGCGGGTTGCGGGGGTGCTGAGGAGGGGCCCGACTATCCAAACCGGTCGGGCACGTCCTAGGGTTGCTGTGTGAACGAGCTCGACGTTGTGGGTGTCCGGGTGGAAATGCCCTCCAACCAGCCGATCGTGCTCCTGCGCGAGGTGGGAGGCGACCGGTACCTGCCCATCTGGATCGGACCCGGCGAGGCGACCGCGATCGCCTTCGCCCAGCAGGGCATGGCGCCGCCGAGGCCGCTGACGCACGACCTGTTCAAGGACGTGCTGGAGGCGGTGGGCCAGGAGCTCACCCAGGTCCGCATCACGGATCTGCGGGACGGGGTCTTCTACGCCGAGCTGGTCTTCGCCAGCGGTGTGGAGGTGAGCGCGCGGCCGTCCGACGCGATAGCCCTGGCCCTGCGGACCGGTTCGCCGATCTTCGGCAGCGACGGTGTCCTCGACGACGCCGGCATCGCGATCCCCGACGAGCAGGAGGACGAGGTGGAGAAGTTCCGCGAGTTCCTCGACCAGATCTCGCCCGAGGACTTCGGGAGCCAGTGACCCGGGGCGCCGGGGCGGGCGCGGTGGCCGGGATCGTCGCGGCCGGATGGCCGGGCGGGGCGAGCGGCCTCGGCGCATTCGAGTAGCCTTTCCCCGGACTCGGGTACGTGAAACCACACTCTGGGTGATTATCACTCGGCGTGCCGAGTGTGGCGATCGTTGACGCACCCCTGGTGACTGCCTACCTTCGAGTGGGCAGGTCAAGGACGGAGGGTCGGCGTGATGAGCAGCGCGGACGGTACGGCAGGGAGCTCGCTCGGACGTGTGTCCGAGGAGAGCGTTCCGTATCCGCTTCACGGCAGTGTGGGCGACTTCGGCACGGAGACGGGCGCCGGGGTGGCGGACGAGACGATCGGCTACCGCGGTCCGACGGCGTGCGCCGCCGCCGGCATCACTTACCGCCAGCTGGACTACTGGGCCCGCACCGGGCTCGTCGAGCCGAGCGTGCGGCCGGCGTACGGCTCCGGCACGCAGCGGCTGTACAGCTTCCGGGACGTCGTCGTCCTGAAGATCGTCAAGCGTTTCCTCGACACGGGCGTGGCCCTCCAGAACATCCGGGCCGCCGTGCAGCACCTGCGGGCCCGCGGCTTCCGCGATCTGGAGCGGATGACGCTGATGAGCGACGGGGCGACGGTCTACGAGTGCTCCTCGCCCGACGAGGTCGTGTCGCTGCTCCAGGGCGGGCAGGGCGTCTTCGGGATCGCGGTGGGCGTCGTGTGGCAGGACGTCGAGGCGGCGCTCTCGCAGCTGCACGGGGAGCGCGTCGACACCGGCGAGACGCTGGTCGGACACAACCCGCAGGACGAGCTGGCGCGCCGGCGGCGCGACCGGGCCGTCTGAGGGTTCCCTTCCGGCCGGTGCGGGCGGGTGCCCGTACCGGCGATTGTCAGTGGCGTGAGGCAGCATCGGAGACGTGAGAGCCGCCCCCACGATCCTGCACCTGGACATGGACGCCTTCTTCGCCGCGGCCGAGCAGGCGTCGAAGCCGAGCCTGCGCGGGAAGCCGGTCGTGGTCGGCGGGCTCGGGCCGCGCGGTGTGGTCGCGACCGCGTCGTACGAGGCGCGGCGCTTCGGGGTGCACTCGGCGATGCCGATGGCGCAGGCGCGGCGGCTGGCGCCGCACGCGGCGTACCTGGTGCCCCGGTTCGCCTTCTACCGGGCGATCAGCGGTCAGGTCATGGAGCTGCTGGCGCGGCTGTCGCCGCTGGTGGAGCCGCTGAGCCTCGACGAGGCGTTCGTGGACCTGGAGGCCGGCGGGCTCGCGGACGACAGCGCGAGCGCGCGGGCGGTGGGGGAGCGGCTGCGGGCGGAGATCCTGGCGACGACCGGGCTGACCGGGTCCGTGGGGCTCGCCGGGTCGAAGATGCTGGCGAAGATCGCCTCGGAGGAGGCGAAGCCGGACGGTCTCGTGCTGATCGAGCCGGGCACCGAGCGGGCGCTCCTGGCGCCGCGGTCGGTGCGGATCATCCCCGGAGTGGGGCCGGCCACCGGTGACCATCTGCGGCGGGCCGGGATCACGACGGTCGCCGAGGTCGTGGAGGCCGGCGAGGACGAGCTCGTACGGATCCTGGGGCGGTCGCACGGGGCCGGGCTGTACCGGATGGCGCTGGGGCACGACGACCGGCCCGTGGTGGCGGAGCGGGACGCGAAGTCGGTGTCCGTGGAGGACACCTTCGACGTGGACCTGCACGACCGGCTGCGGATCCGGCTGGAGGTGGAGCGGCTGGCGGAGCGGTGCGTGGCGCGGCTGCGGGGCTCGGGGCACTCGGGACGGACGATCGTGCTGAAGGTGCGCCGGTACGACTTCTCGACGCTGACCCGGTCGGAGACGCTGCGGGGGCCGACGGACGATCCGCTGGTGGTGCGGGAGGCGGCGGAGCGGCTGCTGGAGCTGGTGGACACGACGGGCGGGGTGCGGCTGCTGGGGGTCGGGGTGAGCGGGCTCGCGGACTACACGCAGGAGGACCTGTTCGCCCAGGCCGAGGCGGAGGCGGCGGGGGAGGCCGAGGCCGCTGCGGCCGGGGCGGGGGCCGGAGCCGGTGGCGTCGCCGGTGCGGCGGATGCGGCGGATGCGGCCGATGTGGCGGACGTGGTGCCCGCCGCGCCGGCGACCGCCTCCGAGACCGCGGTACGCCGGTGGGCGCCGGGCCACGACGTGCGGCACGCGGTGCTCGGGGCCGGCTGGGTGCAGGGCAGCGGGCTGGGGCGGGTCACGGTCCGGTTCGAGGAGCCCGGCGCCACGGCCCCGGGGCGGGTGCGGACCTTCGCC
Source organism: Streptomyces sp. NPDC057854 (assembly GCF_042797055.1). Taxonomy (NCBI): domain Bacteria; kingdom Bacillati; phylum Actinomycetota; class Actinomycetes; order Kitasatosporales; family Streptomycetaceae; genus Streptomyces; species Streptomyces sp. NPDC057854. The sequence goes on along the minus strand of NZ_JBHVMF010000004.1, from coordinate 303,185 downwards.
GTGGACGATCCGGAGCTGGAGCCGTCGGACCCGCTGCCGCTGGTGCCCGGCGGGGTGACGGGGGCGGAGGCGTCCGCCCCGGTGCTCCAGACGGGTGAGTGACCACTCTGCGCCGACGGGGCGGCGCGGGGGTCACGCGGCGTCGTCCTGGCCCGCGAGGCGGCCGAAGTCCGGGATCTGCGCGGGCGGGGGCGGGAGGGTCAGCTGGTAATGGCGGTAGAGCTGGAGCTCCTGCTCGGGGGAGAGGTGACGGCCCACGCCGAAGTCGGGGGCGTCCTTGATGAGGGAGCGCTCGAAGGGGATGTGGAGACCGTCGTCGGCCAGTTCGCTCGGCTCCAGGGGGACGAAGGCGTCCCGGCTGAACAGTCCGGTGCGCACGGCCGCCCACTCGGGGACGCCGGTCGCGTCGTCCAGGTACACCTCGTCCACGGTTCCGATCTTGTGTCCGTTCCGGTCGAACGCCTTGCGGCCGATCAGGCTGCGCGGATCGATGTCGGTCTGCACGGTCCCTCCAACTGGTCGCAACTGCACTACACCCCTACGAAAGGGCACATCCTGGATGTCGGCCACTTGAGCGATGACGGCGACAACCGCGCTGGTAGGCTGGCTGTGGCTGTCGACACCGTGCGGGAGAGTCCTCCGGAGAAGGTTTCCGGGGGCGCCGAAGGAGCAAATCCTCCCCGGAATCTCTCAGGCACCCGGTACCGCGCGGGCGAGGTCACTCTGGAAAGCAGGGCGGGAGTCCGACGGCCCCCGCTCTCACCGACGGTGAAAGCCGGCGTGCCCGCGGGCGTGCCGGTGAAGCTCTCAGGTTGAGATGACAGAGGGGGAGGCCGTCCGGGCACCCGCGCCGTGGTGCCCCTCGCAGGTCGTGACGACCAGGAGGCCCCCGCATCATGACCGCCAACCGCACTCCGCTCTCCGAGCTCGAACAGGGCATTCCCTTCGAGCAGCGGCACATCGGACCCGACGCCGAGGCGCGGGCCAAGATGCTCGCGCAGGTCGGGTTCGGCTCGCTCGACGAGCTGACGGCCGCCGCGGTGCCGGACGTCATCAAGAACGCCGAGGCGCTGGACCTGCCCGGCGCCCGCACCGAGGCCGAGGTCCTCGCCGAGCTGCGCTCCCTCGCCGGCCGCAACCAGGTCCTCGCCCCGATGATCGGCCTCGGCTACTACGGCACCTTCACGCCGCCCGTCATCCTCCGCAACGTCATGGAGAACCCGGCCTGGTACACGGCGTACACGCCCTACCAGCCGGAGATCTCGCAGGGCCGCCTGGAGGCGCTGCTCAACTTCCAGACGATGGTCGCCGACCTCACCGGTCTGCCGACCTCCGGCGCCTCCCTCCTCGACGAGGGCACCGCCGCCGCCGAGGCCATGGCGCTCTCCCGCCGGGTCGGCAAGGTGAAGAACGGCGTCTTCCTCGTCGACGCCGACGCCCTCCCGCAGACCATCGCCGTCATCGAGACCCGCGCCGAGCCCACCGGCGTCGAGGTCGTCGTCGCGGACCTGTCCGACGGCATCCCCGCCGAGGTCGCCGAGCGCGGCGTCTTCGGCGTCCTCCTCCAGTACCCCGGCGCCTCCGGCGCGGTCCGCGACATCAAGCCGCTGATCGACGCCGCCCACGAGCTCGGCGCGGTCGTCACCGTCGCCGCCGACCTGCTCGCGCTCACCCTGCTCGCCTCGCCCGGCTCGCTCGGCGCCGACATCGCCGTCGGCACCACCCAGCGGTTCGGCGTCCCGATGGGCTTCGGCGGCCCGCACGCCGGCTACATGGCCGTCCAGGACAAGCACGCCCGCTCCCTCCCCGGCCGCCTCGTCGGCGTCTCCGTCGACGCCGACGGCAACAAGGCGTACCGTCTCGCCCTCCAGACCCGCGAGCAGCACATCCGCCGCGAGAAGGCCACCAGCAACATCTGCACCGCCCAGGTGCTCCTCGCCGTCATGGCCGGCATGTACGCCGTCTACCACGGTCCGGACGGTCTGAAGCAGATCGCGCAGCGCACCCACCGGTACGCCGCGATCCTCGCCGCCGGCCTGACCGCCGGGGGCGTCGAGCTCACCCAGGGCGCGTTCTTCGACACGATCACCGCCCGCGTGCCCGGCCGCGCCGACGCCGTCGTCGCCGCCGCCCGCGAGGCCGGCGTCAACCTGTACCGCGTCGACGCCGACCACGTCTCCGCCTCCTGCGACGAGACCACCGGCCGCGAGCAGCTCGCCGCCGTCTGGGGCGCCTTCGGCGTCACGGCGGACGTCGAAGCCCTGGACGCCGCCACCGAGGACGCCCTCCCGGCCGCGCTGCTGCGCTCCGACGCGTACCTCACCCACCCGGTCTTCCACGCGCACCGCTCCGAGACCTCGATGCTGCGCTACCTGCGCCGCCTCGCGGACCGCGACTACGCGCTCGACCGCGGCATGATCCCGCTCGGCTCCTGCACCATGAAGCTGAACGCGACCACCGAGATGGAGCCGGTGACGTGGCCCGAGTTCGGCCAGATCCACCCCTTCGCGCCGATGGAGCAGGCCCAGGGCTACGCCACGCTCATCACCGAGCTGGAGGAGCGCCTGGCCGAGGTCACCGGCTACGACAAGGTCTCCATCCAGCCCAACGCCGGCTCGCAGGGCGAGCTGGCCGGTCTGCTCGCCGTCCGCGCCTACCACCGCGCCAACGGCGACGAGCAGCGCACCGTGTGCCTCATCCCGTCCTCCGCGCACGGCACCAACGCCGCCTCCGCGGTGATGGCCGGCATGAAGGTCGTCGTCGTGAAGACCGCCGAGGACGGCGAGGTCGACGTCGAGGACCTGCGCGCCAAGATCGCCCAGTACCGCGACGAGCTCGCCGTGCTCATGATCACGTACCCGTCGACGCACGGCGTCTTCGAGGAGCACGTCGCCGACATCTGCGCCGAGGTCCACGAGGCCGGCGGCCAGGTGTACGTCGACGGCGCCAACCTCAACGCGCTGGTCGGCCTCGCCAAGCCGGGCCACTTCGGCGGCGACGTGTCGCACCTCAACCTGCACAAGACCTTCTGCATCCCGCACGGCGGCGGCGGCCCCGGCGTCGGCCCGGTCGCGGTGCGCGCGCACCTCGCCCCGTACCTGCCGAACCACCCGCTCCAGCCCACCGCGGGCCCGGAGACCGGCGTCGGCCCGATCTCGGCCGCCCCGTGGGGCTCCGCCGGCATCCTGCCGATCTCCTGGTCGTACGTCCGCCTGATGGGCGGCGAGGGCCTCAAGCACGCCACCCAGGTCGCCGTCCTCGCGGCGAACTACATCGCCAAGCGCCTGGAGCCGCACTACCCGGTGCTCTACACCGGCCCGGCCGGGCTCGTCGCCCACGAGTGCATCGTCGACCTGCGCCCGCTGACCAAGGCGACCGGCGTCACCGTCGACGACATCGCCAAGCGCCTGATCGACTACGGCTTCCACGCCCCGACCATGTCCTTCCCGGTCGCCGGCACGCTGATGATCGAGCCGACCGAGTCCGAGGACCTGGCCGAGCTGGACCGCTTCTGCGACACGATGATCGCGATCCGCGCCGAGATCGAGAAGGTCGCCTCCGGCGAGTGGCCCGCCGAGGACAACCCGCTGCGCAACGCCCCGCACACCGCGGCGGCGCTCGGCGGCGAGTGGGACCACGCCTACGACCGCGACACGGCCGTCTTCCCGGCCGGCGTGTCCAAGGCCGACAAGTACTGGCCGCCGGTCCGCCGCATCGACGGCGCCTTCGGCGACCGGAACCTGGTCTGCTCCTGCCCGCCGCTGGACGAGTACGACCACTGAGCGACGGCATGACAGAGGGCCGGTCCGGAGTGTCTTCTCCGGGCCGGCCCTCGGCGCTGCGCGGCCCCGGTTCAGGCCGCCGTCGTCACCCGGCCCGTCGTCAGCGGCCGGTGCGGAGCGATGATCTGCCCGTCCGGCAGCAGTTCGCCGGTGTCCTCGAAGAGCAGGACCCCGTTGCACAGCAGGCTCCACCCCTGCTCCGGATGGCACGCCACCGGGCGGGCGGCCTCACGGTCGGCGGAGTCGGCGGTGGGACAGGCAGGCTGGTGCTGGCACATGGGTGGGTTCTTTCGCTGCGTCGTGGTGGTTGTCCTGCGGCTCTTCGCGCTCATGGCCGCCCCCGTCGGTCGGTTCGGTTCCGGTCCAGTCTTGCCGCACGGACGGCCTTCCGCAGGTATTTCGCCTCAGCTCGTCCGCTCCTGGGAAGACGCATCACCCGCAGGGGCGGTTCAGGTCAACACCCCCGCCTTTTCGGGTGGTTCGGGGTGGCCCGAGCGGGCTAGTCCGTACGGGAGGGGTGTTCGGCGGCGGCGTTCGGACGCGGGGTGCGGACAGCAGTGCGCCCCGTGACCCGGGCGGGTCACGGGGCGCCGCGCGGAGCGGATCAGGCGGGCGCCGCAGAGCCGAGGAGCGGCGGCGGCGCGAGGCGCGTACTGAGCACCGGCAGCAGGTCGGCCACCGGGTACGGGCGGTGGGCGGCGATCCCGGGCGGCGCGGGGGCGAGCGGCACCAGCACGTCCGCGGACTCCGCGGCCGGGTCACCGCCGTCCGCCTCCGGCTCGGCGCGCAGCCAGAGCGTCAGCATGTAGAGCTCCGGCACCGACAGCAGCCGCGGCTCGTACGTGCCCGGCAGCGCCTCCGCCTGGGCCAGGGCCCGCTCGGTGGCGGTGACGTACGGCCCCTCGAAGAAGTGCGAGAAGGACCAGCCGTCCGGGGTGAGCATGGTGTCCGCCGCCGCGATCGCATGGTCCCCGCCGCGGATCAGGAAGCGCCAGCCGACGAGCCGGGTGCCGGGGGTCTGCCCCGGCGCGCCGGAGAGCCTCAGCACGTGGACGGGCAGCGGGAGTTCGGGAGTCAGCGGTCCCGTCGCGGCCCGCAGGGCGGGCGTGCGGGCCGCGCTGACGGCCGTGGGCGAGCCGAGTGCCGCGAGGACACTGCGGAGGGCCGGTGCGGGGGCCGGGGTGGGTCGGAGCATCGTGTGGGTCGCCTCTCGCTCAGGAGACACGGGGATACGGGTGCGCACTGCGGGACCGGGTGCGACGGCGCTGTCGGCGGCGGGGGCGGAGCGGGGGGCCATGCGTCATGGCCGTCGCCGGCACTCAGCCTCGTCCGCGGAGTTTATACGACACGTGTTCAGAGAGTGTTTCCGCCGGATGGCACGGATATTCCTGACAAGGCGTCAACAGGCCGTATCCGGTGGTCCGTCGAGCGGAATCGGAGCGACGACAGGATGTCCGTCCTCGCATTCCCCGGGCAAGCCGGACGCCGGAATTCCGAGAGGCCGTCGACCGGGCCGGCGGACTCATATGACATAGGTATATGTCGCCGACCGTTTCCGGGAGCGGAACGGCACGCGCCGACAGGTTCGTACCAGACTATCCGCGGAGCGGCCGGAAACGCAGGCGTTGTCGATCAGTGGCGTGGGCATCATCGTCCGTACGCGCGGCCCGCCCGGGGCCGCCCGCGCGGGAGGGACGCCTCGATGGGGGAGAAGGTCGCGACGGACGGGTTCGGCCCGGCCGACCGACAGCGCTACCGGCGCAAGCTCCAGCAGTGTCTGGCAGGGCTCGCCCGGCTCCTCGCGGAGCAGCGGTTCGACCGTCCCCGGAACCTCATGGGCGTGGAGATCGAACTGAATCTCGCCGGTCCCGACGGACTCCCGCGGATGCTCAACGACGCCGTCCTCGAAAAGATCGCCAGCACCGATTTCCAGACCGAACTCGGAATGTTCAATCTGGAAGTGAACATCGCCCCGCGCCGGCTCGGCGGCCACGTTTTCGACCGGCTCGCGGAAGAGCTCAGAACCGGACTGGGATATGCCGACCGCAAGGCGGCGGAAGCCGACGCCGGAGTCGTCATGATCGGCATTCTGCCGACCCTCTCCCAGCGCGAGCTCGTCTTCGAGAACCTTTCCGGCGCCGACCGCTACGCCCTCCTCAACGACCAGATCCTCACCGCCCGCGGGGAACAGATCGTCCTCGACATCCAGGGCGTCGAACGGCTCCGGCACACCTCCGAGTCGATCATCGCGGAGGCCGCCTGCACCTCGGTCCAGCTGCACCTCCAGGTGACGCCGGCCCGCTTCGCCGCCGTCTGGAACGCCGCCCAGGCCGTCGCCGGCGTGCAAATAGCCCTGGGCGCCAACTCGCCTTTCGTCTTCGGCCGCGAGGTGTGGCGCGAGTCCCGTCCGCCGCTCTTCACGCAGGCGACCGACACCCGCCCGCCCGAGCTGCAGTCCCAGGGGGTCCGGCCGCGCACCTGGTTCGGGGAGCGGTGGGTGGACTCGGTGTACGACCTCTTCGAGGAGAACGTGCGCTACTTCCCCGCGCTGCTGCCGCTCTGCGACGACGAGGACCCGCTGCGCGTCCTCGACGAGGGCGGAGTGCCGCAGCTCAAGGAGCTGGTCCTGCACAACGGCACGGTCTACCGCTGGAACCGGCCGGTCTACGGCTGGGTCGACGGCGTCCCGCACCTGCGGGTGGAGAACCGGGTGCTGCCCGCCGGCCCCACCGTCACCGACGTCCTCGCCAACGCCGCCTTCTACTACGGACTCGTCCGCGCCCTCGCCGACGACCCGCGCCCGCTCTGGAGGCGGATGGCCTTCGAGGACGCCGAGGCCAATTTCGACGCCGCCTGCCGGTACGGCATCGAGGCCGAGCTGCGCTGGCCCCGGCCGGGCCGCGCGGGCGGGATCGCCACCCAGCCCGCCGTACGCCTCGTCCTCGACGAGCTGCTGCCGCTGGCCGCCGCGGGGCTCGACGCCTGGCACGTCGACCCGGCCGACCGGGACTTCTACCTGGGCGTCATCGAGCAGCGGTGCCGGCGCCGGGTGAACGGCGCGTCCTGGCAGGCCGACACCTTCCACCGGGCCCTGGACTCCGGTCTCGACCGGGAGGCGGCGCTGGCGGCGACGACCCGGCGCTACCGGGAACTGATGCTGGCGGGGGAGCCGGTGCACGCCTGGCCGGTGGGCGCCGAGGGCGCGTGAGGGAGGGGCCGCCAGTGCACCTGGCCGGTGGGCGCCGGGGGCGCGTGAGCGGGCGACCGCCGGGGCCCGGGATGGCGTTCCCGGCCCGCCGTCGCGCATGATCGTCGTACCGGGGACCGAGGCAGGCTCCCGGGACGGTCGCGACGGGAACGGGAGACGGGCGTGGTGTCGGAACAACGGGTCGTGGACGCGGCCCCGCCGCCGGGCGGTCTCCCGCGGCGGGTGCTGCGCTCCGAGACGCTCATCGTGCTCGCGCTCTCGCTCGGCGCGAGCGCGGTCTCCTCGCTGATCAGCTTCGTCGGCTCGCTGACCCGGCCCGGCGCGCTCAAGGAGCAGGCGGCGACGCTCAACGGGTCGTACGCCCCCGGGCGCCCCTGGCTGGACCTGACCTGGCAGCTCTTCGGGATCGCCACGGCCCTGGTGCCGGTGGTGCTCGTGGCCCATCTGCTGCTGCGCGAGGGCTCCGGGCTGCGGGCCATCGGCTTCGACCGGACCCGGCCGTGGCCGGACCTCGGGCGCGGGGCGCTGGTGGCCGCCGGCATCGGCAGCGCCGGCCTCGCCTTCTACCTCGTGGCGCGGGCCTCGGGCTTCAACCTGACGGTGGTGCCCGAGTCGCTGCCCGAGGTGTGGTGGAAGTACCCCGTCCTGATCCTGTCGGCGATCCAGAACTCCGTCCTGGAGGAGGTCATCGTCGTCGGCTATCTGCTGCGCCGGCTGGGGCAGTTGGGCTGGTCGCCGATGGCCGCGCTGGCGGCGAGCTCGGTGCTGCGCGGCTCGTACCACCTCTACCAGGGCATCGGCGGCTTCCTCGGCAACGTGGTGATGGGCGTGGTCTTCGTGCTGCTGTACCGGCGGTGGGGACGGGTGGGGCCGCTGGTGGTCGCGCACGCGCTGCTCGACATCGTGGCGTTCGTCGGCTACGGGCTGCTGGCCGGGAAGGTGGACTGGCTGCCGACCGTGTGAGCGGCGGCGGGCGGGAGCGAGCGGAGGGGCGCACGGCGGGGATGCCGTACGCCCCTTCGTCGTACCGGTGGGGGTGCGGGCCGGGTCAGACGTGCAGTTCGCCGTCGATGACGGTCACCGCGCGGCCGGTCAGCAGGGTGCGGTCGCCGCGCAGCCGGGTGCGGACCAGGCCGGTGCGGGCGCCGCCCTGGAAGCCGGTGAGCTCGTCGCGGCCGAGGCGGGCCGACCAGTACGGCGCGAGCGCGGTGTGGGCGCTGCCGGTGACGGGGTCCTCGGCGATGCCGACGGCGGGGAAGAAACCGCGGGAGACGAAGTCGTAGCCGCTCGCCGGGTCGGCGGCGAGCGCGGTCGCGATGATGCCGCGGGTGGAGCGCGCGGTGAGCGCGGCGAGGTCGGGGGCGAGGCCGCGGACGGTGGCCTCGTCGCGCAGTTCGACCACGAGGTCGCCGAGGTGGGCGGAGGTGTCGTGGACGGCGACGACCTCGGCGCCGAGCGCGTCCGCCAGGCCGTCCGGGACCGGCACCGGGGTGAGCGACGAGGTCGGGAAGTCCATGGTGAGCGAGCCGTCGTCCTCGCCGGTGACGCCGAGGACGCCCGAGCGGGTGGCGAAGCGGACCGGGCCGGTCGCCGCGCCCGTGGTGCGCAGGACGTGGGCGGTGGCGAGGGTGGCGTGCCCGCACGCGTCGACCTCGGTGGTCGGGGTGAACCAGCGCAGCGCCCAGTCGGCCTCGCCGCCCGGGGGCAGCGGGTGCGCGAACGCGGTCTCGGAGAGGTTGACCTCGGCGGCGACCTGCCGGAGCCAGGAGTCGTCCGGGAAGGAGTCGAGGAGGAGGACTCCGGCGGGGTTGCCGGAGAAGGGCCGGTCGGTGAAGGCGTCGACGATTCGGATGCGCATGGTCGGGACCGTACCGGGGGCGGGCGCGGGCGGACCAAGGCCGATTCGGGGGACGTGGCCTGGTCTCCGCCGCGCCGCGGACAGTCGGTGGGTTGCTCACCGAACTGTTCCGATATATCGTTGAAGCATCGCGACAGTTCAGCGATGGAATCTCTCACGGAAGGAGCGTGGCGATGCGTACGCATGGACACGACCACGGACACGACTGCGGACCCGGATTCGGTCACGGCGCCGGCCGCGGACACCGCGGGCCCGGACCGCGAGGCGAATTCGAGGGACGGCGTGCCGCCTTCGGGCCCTTCGGGCCCGGTTTCGGCGGTGGGCCCGGCTTCGGCGGCCCGTTCGGGCGCGGGCGGGGCGGCGGCCGGGGGAGGGCGCGGCGCGGTGACGTGCGCGCCTCGATCCTCGCGCTGCTCAAGGACCGCCCGATGCACGGTTACGAGATGATCCAGGAGATCGGCGAGCGCAGTGGCGGGGCCTGGAAGCCCAGCCCCGGCTCGGTGTACCCGACCCTCCAGCTGCTCGAGGACGAGGGGCTGATCGCCAGCGCGAGCGAGGGCGGCAAGAAGCTCTTCTCGCTCACCGCGTCCGGGCGCGCGGAGGCCGAGGCCGGGGCCGAGGCGCCCTGGGAGGAGGCCGGCCGCGGCGTCGACTGGGAGGCGATGAACGAGGTCCGCCAGGCCGGTTTCGGTCTGATGGAGGCGTTCGGGCAGGTCTGGAAGACCGGCAGCGCCGAGCAGCGGCAGAAGGCCGTCGCGGTCATCAACGAGGCCCGGAAGAAGCTGTACCTCATCCTCGCCGACGAGCACTGAGCCGGCGACGGACGGCACGAGGGGCCCCGGCGGCAGCATGTCGCCGGGGCCCCTCCGCGTCGTCAGGCGACGAGGCCGGAGAGCTTGCGCAGCGACTCGTTCAGCGCCGCCGTCGCCGAGTCCTTCAGCTTCCCGGCCATCAGCGAGACCGCCGCGCCGGTGAACTCGCCGTCGATGCGGACGGTCGTCGCCCCGCCCTCGTCCGCGAGCGAGTAGCGGGTGCCGACGATCACGCCCATCGGGCCCTTGCCGCGGATGGCGAGGGTCCGGCCGTCCTCCAGCTCCTCCACCGTCCACAGCACCTCGGCGGGGAACCCCATGAGCTTCATGTTCTCGGTGAAGGTGGCTCCGGCCGCCAGGGTCTCCGGGCCGCCGCCCGGGAAGCTGGTGTGGGTGGCGTTCCACTCCCCGTACGAGCCGAAGTCGGTGAGGCGCTCCCACACCCTCCCGGCCGGTGCCTCGATCCGTGCCTCCGCGCTGACCTCGGCCATGACGACCACCCCTTCACGCGAGCCCGCTGGGTTCTGGTGTCGCGGAACGTAGCCGGAGGGGCGTGAACATTCAATACTGATGAACCGTCAGTTCTGCGGCGGCCGGACCCGTACCCCCGATCCACCAGATCTCGGCCGCGTCGAAGGCGTCCGACACGCGCGGGCCGCCGTCCTCCTCGTGCCGGTGGAACGCCGCCCAGAAGAGATCGCCCGGCAGCGCCTCCCGGGGTGCGTACACCCGGTACACGAACTGCCGGCCGTCACGCGCGGCCAGGCCCACCATCCAGAACACACCCTGAAGACGCCCGGCGGCGGCCCGTGGTTGCGTTCCGGGCGGAAGGCAAGGCGGCGCGCGCTCCGCGCCGGCGAATCGTCCGGATCTCCTCCCCGAGGAGGAGGAGTCGCGCGCGTGTGCACGACTCCGGTGGGACGCGCACATGGTTCTCCCGTGTGATGACCCGCGCGGGCGCGGCTGGTGAGGTGGGAGCGTGCACCCTCCCGTCCCGTCGCGCCCCACCCCGCCCCCGGCCGCCTGGCACGCGCCGCTCCTCGCCACCGTGCTCGGGGCCGCCCGCCGCCGGGCCCTGCGGGACGGCGACCGCCAGGTGGACACGGCCCACCTGCTGCACGCCCTCGTGGAGTCCGACCCCGAGACCCGCGCCGCCTTCGACGGCGAGCAGCACGTCGCCCGGGTCCTCGGCTACCTGGTCCAGCGGTCGATCGGATACGGGCTCCGCTGGCAGCGGTCCGGCGAGGGCGGCGGTGCCCCGTCGGCGCTGCCCGCCGTCCGGGCCGGGGAAGGGACGCGGCGCCGCACCTCCCGCTGGTCGCCGGCCGCGGCGGCCGCCCTGGAGGAGGCCCTGCGGCGCGCCGCGGCCCGCGGCGAGGAGCAGCCGACCGGGCTCGACCTGCTGGCCGGGCTCGCCGCCGACCCCGGCAGCCGCGCCGGAGAGGTGCTGCGGCACGCCCGGATCGACCCGCCCGCGCTCGGCGCCCGCGCCGTCGCGCTCGCCGCCCTGCGCGCGCCGGACGGCGCCGGGCTCCCGGGCGGCGGCCTCCCTGGTGGCGGTCGCGCGGGCGGCGAGGGGCTGTCGGCCGGGTCGTTCCCGGGGGATCCGGAGCGCTGACCTCCGGCCCGGTGGCGGGCTTCCCGGCGGCGCCGTCTCAACAGGTGCGACGGGGGTTACACGCCTGACCGGGTCCTGTCATGATGGCCCGATGCACGCGTCTCAGGGGAGAAGCGCCGGCCTGGGACTCGCCCTGGCCTCGGCCTTCGCATTCGGTGGTTCGGGAGTGGCGGCCAAGCCGCTGATCGAGGCGGGCCTCGATCCGCTCCACGTCGTCTGGCTCCGGGTCGCCGGCGCCGCGCTCGTCATGCTGCCCGTGGCCTGGCGCCACCGGGACCTGCTGCGCCGCAAGCCCGGCCTGCTCCTGGGCTTCGGCCTGCTCGCCGTCGCCGGCGTCCAGGCCTTCTACTTCGCCTCGATCTCGCGGATCCCGGTCGGCGTCGCCCTCCTCATCGAGTACCTCGCCCCGGCGCTCGTCCTCGGCTGGGTCCGCTTCGTCCAGCGGCGGCCGGTCACCCGCGCCGCGGCGCTCGGCGTCGTCCTCGCCGTCGGCGGCCTCGCCTGCGTCGTCCAGGTCTGGTCCGGCCTGAGCTTCGACCTCCTCGGACTGCTCCTGGCGCTCGCCGCCGCCTGCTGCCAGGTCGGCTACTTCGTCCTCTCCGACCAGGGCGCCGACGAGGCCGAACCGGCCGACCCGCTCGGCGTCATCGCGTACGGACTGCTCATCGGCGCCCTCGTGCTCACCGTCGTCGCCCGCCCGTGGGGCATGGACACCGGCGTCCTGGCCGGGTCGGCCGACCTCGACGGCACCTCCGTCCCCGCCTGGCTGCTGCTCGGCTGGATCATCCTGATCGCCACCGTCCTCGCGTACGTCACCGGCGTCGTCTCGGTGCGCCGGCTGTCGCCGCAGGTCGCCGGAGTCGTCGCCTGCCTGGAGGCGGTCGTCGCGACCGTCCTCGCCTGGGTGCTGCTCGGCGAGCACCTGGAGGCCCCGCAGCTCCTCGGCGGCGCGCTCGTCCTCGTCGGTGCCCTCATCGCCCAGTCGGCCGCGCCGAAGGCGCCTGCGGACGCGCCGGTCGCCGGGTCGGACGGCCCGGACGGGGCCGGGAGCGCCGGGCGCGAGGGTGAGTTGTCGGGCGGTCGGACCACCCCGTAGGGTGCCGCTCATGCAGCAGACCGTGCTTCCGCCGCCCGCCGCCTAGCGCGCGCGGCACCCTCTCCGAGGACGACGACCGGGCCCGGGCGGGCGATCCACGCCCCCGGGCGGTCCGTCGCCGCCCGCGCGCGCGGCCGAGCGACCATCCTTCACCCGGTCCGTCCCGCACGGACCGTCCTCACGGAGAGACCACGTGTCGAACACGCAGACCTTCCCTGCCACGGAACCGTCCCTGCCCGTCGGGCGCAGCCTCGTCTACCTCGTCGTCGCCGGCATCGCCTGGGGCACCGCCGGCGCCGCCGGCTCCCTCGTCTTCCGCAACAGCGACATGGGGCCGCTGGCCCTCTCCTTCTGGCGCTGCGCCGGCGGGCTCCTCCTGCTGCTCGCCGTCCCGGCGCTGCGCCTGCTGCGCCGCCGGCCGGCGCGCGCGGCCGTCGCCGCCGCGGGCGCCGTCGTGGAGAGCCGCCGGACCCGGCTGGTCCGGATCGTCGGCACCGGGTGCGGGCTCGCCGTCTTCCAGACGGCCTACTTCGCCGCCGTCGAGGCCACCGGGCTCGCCGTCGGCACCGTCGTCACCCTCGGCGCCGGCCCCGTCCTCATCGCGGTCGGCGCCCGCGTCACCATGGGCGAGCGGCTGGGCCTCGGCGGTCTCGCCGCGGTCACCGGCGCGCTCGCCGGACTCGCCGTGCTCGTCCTGGGCGGCGGGGGAGCCGAGGTCCGGCTCGCGGGCGTCGGCTACGCGGTGCTCTCGGCGGCCGGGTTCGCCGCGCTGACCCTGCTCACCCGGTGGCTCGGCCGCACCGGCGGCGGCGCGGCCGGCTCGCTCGCCAGCACCGCGTGGACCTTCGGGGTCTCCGCGCTCGTCGTGCTGCCCCTGGCGGTCGCCGAGGGACTGCTGCCGCACACCGAGGACGTGGTCCGGCTGCTGCTCCTGCTGCTGTACGTGGCGGCGATCCCCACGGCCCTCGCCTACGCCCTGTACTTCGCGGGGGCGGCGGTCGTCCGGGCCGCGACGGTGTCCGTGATCATGCTCCTGGAGCCGGTCAGCGCCGCGCTCCTCGCCGTCACCCTGCTCGGCGAGGAGCTGACGGCGACGACGGTGCTCGGCACGGTGCTGCTGCTCGCGGCCGTCACCGGCCTCGCCCTCGCGGAGGCGCGGACGGCGGCGGAGCGGCGCCGGGACGCGGCGCCCGCGACCGTGTAGCGGCGAAGGGCCGCGGGCCGGTCCCGGGCGCCCGTGCGGGCGTCAGGAGCCGGCGGCCAGGCGGCGGAGCTGGTGGGCCCGGGCGGCGAGGTCGCCCGGGCCGGCCCGCTCGGCCAGCCGGCCGGCGATCCGCTCCTGCGTCGCGGCGGGCTTGTTGCCGGCGTACTTGAACTTCGCGCGCACCTCCGTCACCTCCAGGACCAGGCCCCGCAGGCCCGGGAGCATCCGCCCGAAGGGGGCCGCGCCGGGGGCGACGGGGGCGGTGCCGCCCTCCGGCTGGAAGTGGGCGACCTGCCGGTTCAGCAGCTCCGCCTTCTCCGCCGGGTCGTCCACCACGCGCGCGGTGCAGCGCAGTTGCACCGCCGCGTAGTACGACGTGGGCGTGCCGTGCTCGGTGGGCGCGCCGTCGGGCGCCGTCCAGTGGCCGGGGGCGTACACGTAGTCGTCGACCACACTGAGCAGCACCCGCGGGTCGGCCTCCAGGGCGCGCCACAAGGGGTTGGGGCGGGCGAGGTGGAGGAGGACGCGGCCGTACGGGCCCGGCTCCGCCTCGTACCGGAAGTGTGCGGGCTGCACCCAGGGCGGGTCGCCGGGCAGGCCGTTGACGGCGAGCTGGCCGAAGTCGTGGCGGGCGAGCCAGTCGCGCCACTCGGTGTCGTCGGTGGCGGCGTCCCAGGGGTGGATGAGCATGCCGGCCCCCTCAGAGCGCGGTCAGGTAGGCGGGCAGGGCGATCGACGGGTCCAGGTCCGCCGACGGGACCGGTGCGCCGGTGCGCGGGGCGACCGGCACGACGCCGGCCCAGTGCGGCAGGGCCAGGTCCTCGGCGTCGTCGTTCGGTCCGGCGTCGCGGGCCTTCGCCGACACCTCGTCCAGGTCGAGCCGGAGGACGGCGGTGGCGGCCAGTTCCTTGGCGTTCGCGGGCCGGGAGTCGGCGGAGCGGCCGGGGACGACGTGGTCGACGAGCGCGTCGAGGGCGGTGCGCAGCTCGTCGGGGTCGGTGACCTGGTGGGCGGTGCCGTGGACGACGACCGAGCGGTAGTTGAGCGAGTGGTGGAAGGCGGAGCGGGCCAGGACCAGGCCGTCGACGTGGGTGACGGTGAGGCAGACGGGCAGGCCGGGGGCCTCGGCCTCGCCGGAACCGGCGCCCGCCGCGCGGGAGCCGGCCATGCGCAGCGGGCGGGAGCCGGTGGAGCCGTGCACGTACAGCCGCTCGCCGACCCGGCCGTACAGGGTGGGCAGCACGACGGGCGCGCCGTCCCGTATGAAGCCGAGGTGGCACACGTACCCCTCGTCCAGGATCGCGTGGACGAGCGCCCGGTCGTACGAGGCGCGCTGCCGGGCGCGGGTGGGCACGGTCCGGTCGGTGGGGGTGTACTCCGGGGCGGTGGGACGGTCCGGGGTGGTGGTCGTGGTGCTCATGGCGGCGGCCCCTTTGCGATTCCTATTGCACTAGTGCATAATCTGGTTTGTGCTAGGAGAGTATCGGATCGAAGGCCGTCGCGCATCGGAGATCGCCGCCAGCGTCGAGCGCGGGGTGGGTACGGGCGCGCTGGAGCCCGGCCAGGCGCTGCCACCGCTGCGGGAGCTCGCCGCCGCCCTGGGCGTCAACCCGAACACCGTCGCCGCCGCCTACCGGACCCTGCGCGAGCGCGGCGTCATCGAGACCGACGGGCG
Source organism: Streptomyces sp. NPDC057854 (assembly GCF_042797055.1). Classification (NCBI taxonomy): domain Bacteria; kingdom Bacillati; phylum Actinomycetota; class Actinomycetes; order Kitasatosporales; family Streptomycetaceae; genus Streptomyces; species Streptomyces sp. NPDC057854. The sequence continues at coordinate 287,932 of NZ_JBHVMF010000004.1, read as the reverse complement.
GCGCGGCAGCCGGGTGCGCCCGCGGCCCGCCACCACCGCGCGCGGCTCGCTGCGCGTCGAGGCGCCCCCCGGCGTCCGGGACCTCAGCGGCGGCAACCCCGACCCGGCCCTGCTGCCGCCGCTCGGGCCGGCCCTCGCCGAGGCGGCGCGGCGGTACGCGGAGCGGCCCGGGCTCTACGGCGAGGCGCCCGTCGACCCGGACTTCGCCCGGCTCGCCCGCGCCGCGTTCGACGCCGACGGCGTCGCGGACGGTCCGGTCGGCGTGGCCTCCGGCTCCCTCGACGCCATCGAACGGGTCCTCGCCGTCCACCTCCGGCCCGGCGACGCCGTCGCCGTCGAGGACCCCGGCTGGGGCAGCCTCCTCGACCTCGTCCCCGCCCTCGGACTCCGGCCCGTGCCCGTCTCCGTCGACGACGACGGGCCGCTCGCCGCCGACGTCGAGCGGGCGATCGTCCGCGACGGCGCCCGCGCGGTGATCATCACCGACCGCGCCCAGAACCCCACCGGCGCCTGCGTCGGACCCGCCCGCGCCGCCGAGCTGCGGCGGGTGCTGGACGCGCACTCCGGCGTGCTGCTGGTCGAGGACGACCACGGCCACGGCATCGTCACCCGGCGGCTGCGCCCGCTCGCCGGGACCACCGCCCGCTGGGCGTTCGTCCGCTCGGTCGCCAAGGCGTACGGGCCGGACCTGCGGATCGCCGCGTTCACCGGCGACCACGAGACCGTCGACCGCGTCCTCGGCCGGCAGCGCCTCGGCCCCGGCTGGGTCAGCCGGCTGCTCCAGCAGGCCGTCGTCCACCTGTGGGAGACCGGCGCTGTCGACCCGGAGACGGTCGCCGACGCGTACGGGGAGCGGCGGGACGCCCTGGTCCGGGAGCTGGCCCGGCGCGGCGTCCCGGCGCACGGCCGCAGCGGCATGAACGTGTGGGTGCCGGTCGCCGACGAGACCGGAGCCGTCACGCGGCTGCTCGGCGCGGGCTGGGCGGTCGCCCCCGGCGCCCGCTTCCGGATCGCCGCCGGGCCCGCCGTCCGCCTCACGGTCTCCACGCTCTCGCCCGGCGACATCGGCCCCCTCGCCGACGCCGTCGCCGCCGCGGCGGGCCCGGCCCCCGCCCGCAGCTACGGCTGAGGCGGCGACCGGGCCCGGGCGGCGGCGGGGAGCGCGGGTCAGGTGCGGGCCGGGGTCCTGGCCGGCGCCTCGGCGGGCGCGGACGCCGGTGCCGGGGTCGTGCGCGAGGGGGCCGGGGTCCGCGCCGAGGTACGGGTCTGGGTCAGGGCCGCGCCGAGGAGGACCACGACGGCGCCGACCGGGGTGTTCCAGGCGAGCCGCTCGTCCAGGAAGGCCACGCCCGCCGCCGTCGCGATCACCGGGATGAAGTACGTGACCATCGAGGCCGTCGTCGGGCCGACCTCCGCGACCACGCCGTACTGGAGCAGCATCGCGTAGCCGGTGCCGAGGGCGCCGAGGGCGAGCACCGACAGCAGCGGGAGGAGCTCGACGGACTCCGGGAGGGTGGTGAAGAACGGGGTCACGACGGCCAGTTGCAGCGTGGCCACGCCGACCTGGCCGGTCGCCAGGGAGAGGTGCGAGGCGCCGGTCCCGCTCAGGGTCCGGCGGACGTAGATCCAGCCGACCGCGTAGCTGAACGAGGCCAGCAGAGCCAGCGCCGTACCCGTCACGTCCAGGCCCGAGAAGCCCTGCCAGGCGCCGAGGACGGTCAGGACGCCGAGGAAGCCGATGCCCAGCCCCGCCGCGCGCACCCGCGTCGGACGGTCCTCGGAGAGCGCCACGAGCGACAGGACCATGCCCCACAGCGGCGTCGTCGCGTTGCAGATCCCCGCCAGCGTCGACGGGATCGTCAGCTCCGCGTACGCGAAGAGCGAGAACGGCAGCGCGTTGAGCAGGAACGCCGCCACCGCCAGGTGCCCCCACGTCCTGGCCCCGCGCGGCAGCCGGTCCCGCTTCACCAGCAGTGCGGCGGCCAGCACCGCCGTACCGAACAGCAGCCGCCCGAAGGTCACCTGGAACGGGGCGAAGCCCTCCGTGCCGACCTTGATGAAGAGGAAGCTGAAGCCCCAGATGAGGGCCAGCACGCCGAAGCGGACCCGCCAGTCGAGGAGGCCGGCGCGGGGCGGGCGCCGGGCGGGGGCGCCGGGCGACGGGGACGGTCCGGGGGAGGGGGCGGAGGCGGCTGCGTGGCTCATGCACTCAGGGTGACGGCCCCGACCTCGTAGAACAAGCGAGATTTCTTCGACCCCTTGCCTTAGCATTGCTTACATGTTGAACCTGGAGCGCCTGCGCACCCTCGACGCCGTCGCCCGGCACGGCTCCGTCAGCGGCGCCGCCGACGGGCTGCACGTGACCACCTCCGCCGTCTCCCAGCAGCTGTCCAAGCTGGAGCGCGAGGTGGGCCAGCGGCTGCTCGCCAAGAACGGGCGCGGTGTGCGGCTCACCGACGCCGGCATGCTGCTCGCCGAGCACGCGGCCCGGATCCTCTCCCACGTCCAGCTCGCCCAGGCCGACATCGAGGCCCAGCGCGGCCAGGTCGTCGGCGAGGTCCGGCTCGTCGGCTTCCCGACCGCCGCACGCGGCCTCTTCCCCGCCGCCCTCGCCTCCCTGCGCGCCCGCCACCCCGACCTCCGGGTCCGCACCGCCGAACTGGAGCCCGAGCAGGGGGTGCGGGCGGTGCTGCGCGGCGACGCCGACCTGGCCATCGTCCTGGACTGGAGCAACCGGCGCGCCCCGGTCCCCGGCGAGCTGGAGCGCGCCCACCTGCTCGACGACGCGGCCGACGTCGCCCTGCCCGCCGGGCATCCGCTCGCCGCACGGGACGCCGTGGACCTGGAGGACTTCGCCGACGAGGACTGGGTGTCCTGGCCGGAGGGCGAGTTCTGCCACGACTGGCTGATGTTCACCCTCCGCTCCCAGGGCATCGAGCCGCGCATCGCGCACTTCGCGGGCGAGCACCACACCCAGCTCGCGCTGGTCGCCGCCGGCCTCGGCGTGTGCGTCACGCCCCGGCTCGGCCGGCCGCACCCGGAGGGCGTGGTCTGCGTGCCCGTGCGCCAGCAGATGCGCCGGCACATCTACGCCACCTGGCGCACCGACGCCGGTCGCCGGCCCTCCCTGCGCGCGGTCGTCGAGGCGCTGCGGGAGGCGGGGCGGCCGCACGCGGACTGACCGGGCTCGCGGCGCCTACGCGCCGCCGAGCTTGCGGAAGTCCCAGGTGGCGACCGCGTCCGGGGTCAGCCGTAGCCAGGCGTGCCGGCCGTCGTGCGGCATGGCGTCCAGGCCGAAGTTCTTCGCCGCGAACAGCCGCTCCACCGCGTCGAGTTCGGGGCACGGCTCGCCCGTGCGCGGTGCCTCGCCGACGAAGACGGCCGTCCCCGACAGCTCGGCCCCGCGCAGCTCCCCGTACTCCTCCCCGTCGTCCACCAGCACCGAGATCCGCGGATCGGCGCGCAGTTCGGCCCATCGGCGGCTGCGGGTCAGCGAGTACAGCCACAGCGAGGTGCCGTCCCACGCGAACCACAGCGCGCTCACGTGCGGCCGGCCGTCGGCGGAGACGGTCGCCACCCGGCAGGTGCGCTGCTCGGCGAGGAAGGAGTCGAGCTCCTCCGGGGTCATCATGATCCGGCGACCACGGCGCTGCGTGACGGTCATCGTCCGCACCCTTCTGGATTTCTGATGAGACGTCAGAAATCATGGGCGCACGCCCGCGCCGGTGCAAGAGGCGGCGGCGGGGCGCGGACCCCAGGGGGAGCGATGGGCCGCAGGGAAGAACTCGCCGAACGGCTGCGCCCGGACGGCGCCGTGCTGCTCACCGTCGAGTGCCAGGAGGGCGTCGTCGGCACCCACAGCGCCCTCCCCGAACTGGCCGCCGCCGCCCGCAGGTCGGGCGCCCTGGCCCGGGTGGCCCGGCTCGTCGACGCCGCCCACGGCGCCGGCGTCCAGGTCGTCCACGCCGTCGCCGAACGGCGCCCCGACGGGCGCGGCTCCAGCGCCAACGCGCCCCTCTTCCGGGCCGCCGCACGGCTCCCCGTGCAGCAGCACAGCGGGACGACGGCGGTCCGCGTCGCCCAGCCGATCCAGGTGGCCGACGAGGACCTGGTGGTGCGGCGCCTGCACGGCCTGTCCCCGCTGGCCGGAACGGGCGTGGACGCGCTGCTGCGCAACCTCGGCTGCCGGACCCTCGTCGTCGCCGGGGTGTCCGCCAACGTCGCCGTGCCGAACGCCGTCTTCGACGCGGTGAACCTCGGTTACACGGCCGTCGTCCCCGAGGACGCGATCGCGGGGGTCCCGGCCGACTACACCTCCGCGATGATCCGCCACACCCTCGCCCTCGTCGCCACCGTCGTGACGACCGACGACCTGCTCGCCGCCTGGAAGGCCCCGAGGCGCACGCCCTCCGCCGCCACCACGAGCCGCTGACCCGCAGGTTCCGTTCGCGGCGGCGGGCGGAGGGGCCCGCTTCGCTTCCCGTCCGGGCGGTCAGCCGAAGGAGAGCTCGTCGCCCTTCAGTTCGATCGGCTCGGGCGGCAGGGGGGCCGTCGCCGGGCCCGACGTCACGCTGCCGTCCGAGATGTCGAACCTGCTCTGGTGGCACGGGCAGACGATCGCGCCGTCCTTCACCTCGCTCACCGCGCAGCCCGCGTGCGTGCACTTCGACGAGAACGCCTTGAACTCCCCGGCCTTCGGCTGGGTGATGACGACGCCCTTGTCCGCCAGGACCGTGCCGCCGCCCACCGGGATGTCCGCCGCCTTCACGAGCGGGCCCGGCGCGGCGCCGTCCCCGCCTCCCGTACCGCTGCCGCCCTCGGGCTCCCCGCCGCCCCCGCACGCGGCGAGCGCCGCCGAGGCGATTCCCGCCCCGCCGGCCGCCACCACGGTCCGCCGTGCCACTCCGCTCATGCCTGCCCCTCTCCCGTACCGCTCGATACCGGCTCCTGGAGCGACGGTAGACGCAGACGCTGTGACGTACGCGGTGTTCGCCGCAGACTCCCCCGAGGCGGAGGTCAGTCCAGCAGCCCGACCAGCCATCCGAGCAGGTCGCCCACCGCGCCGAAGGCCCACTGGGCCGCCACCACGAGCAGCACGCACACGCCGAGGAAGAGGAGCGTGCCCCAGCCGCAGCCGTGGCCGCCCACCTCCGTCGAACTGTTGTCGCGGCCGCCGGCCTCGAAGTCGAACAGATCCATGTGCGCCCCCTGAACGCCTCGCGAAGCCCCCCGCTCCGACCTTCTGTGGTCTCAGGACTCGCCGGAGGGCCCGGCGGTTCCGGCCGGCCGCCCCGCGGCGGGGTTCAGCGGGCGACGGTCCAGCGCTGGCCCTCGGAGCCGTCGCACGTCCACACGCCGAGCTTCTTGTAGTCCTCGTGGTAGGTGAGGCAGTCCTGGTCGCTGATCCGGATCTGGTAGGCGTCGCCGCCGACGGGGAGGACCTCCCACTTCTGGGTCGTGCTCGCCTTCCAGGTGCTGATCTGGGCGTAGTAGGTGCTGGTGTTCATGGTGAGGGCCGGGCCGCTGCCGTTGGCGATCTCGTAGCGCCCGCCGCCGGCGTCCTTCAGCGTCCAGGTGCCGCCCGTGGTGCCGAGCTTGCCCGCGACGACGGACGACCCGGACGACGTGCCCGTCGCGACGGCTCCGAGGCCGTTGACGGTCCTCAGCTGCACGGGGACGCCGACCGGGAGCTGACCGGCCGCGGGACCGGGCGCCTCCGGCCCGCTGTAGGAACGGAAGGCCGGGGCGGTGCCGGGGTGGGCGGGCACGCCGGGGATGGGGGTCATGTCGCCGGGGCCGGGCGTCTCGCCCTTGGGCACGCCGGGGTCCGCCGGGGGCTCCATCGTGGGCCGGAAGTCGATGGTGGAACCGTTGCGGTCCCACAGGCCGTAGAAGCCCCAGTTGATCCAGCCGCCGTCCCCGTGGTTGGTGAAGCTGCCGCCGCCGGAGAAGATCCAGATGCGGAAGGTCTGGTCCTCGCGCGAGTTGGGGGAGCTGTACTCGACGTCGCCCCGGAACGCCACGTTCTGGAGGTTCTCCGTGTAGTGGTTGTAGAACCAGGGGTCCCCGAAGGCGTTCTTGCCCTTGATGTCGAAGATCATGATGTTGTAGTTGCCGCCGGTGTACTCCGTCAGCATCTGCAGCAGTTCCTTGACGAAGTTCTCCCGGTCGAGCGTCTTCGCCTGGCTGCTCTCCTTGACCGCCAGGATGCACCACGTCAGCGTGCCCGTCCCGTACGACCCCGGCACGACCGTGTCCTCCGGCTTGCAGTTGTCGGCCGCGCCGTCCGCCAGGGCGGGCTGTGCCGCCCCGCCGGCCAGCAGGGCGCTCGTGCACAGGGTGGCTGCCACGACCGTGGCCAGCTGCTTCTTCACTCGGGGACTCCTCGGGGACGGGACGCGGAAGTACGACGGTCCCCACCCTGGGCTTTCCCCCTAACGTCCCGCTGATGATCCACTTACGTCACGGGCGCGTGGTCGGTAAACGCCTCGGTGGCCGGTGCGCAGGTGCCGGGGGACCGTACGGCCAGGGCGGGGTTCCGGCGGATCTCCACGTCCAGGGGGCGGGTGACGGCGTCGCCGAGACTCACCCCGGCGGGCTCCGCCAACTCAAGGACCCTGGCGTCGTCCGGTTCGGCGTCTCCGCTACGGACGACCACCGGGGGCACCATCGACGCCTGCCGCACCACATCGTCCCGTCGTTCCGCCGAGCGGTCCGAGAGGTGAAGGGGCGTCAGGCTCGCCACACCTCGGCCGTGGCGAGGAACGCCGACGACGACGGACGCTCCGGCGTCCCTCCCCGGCTGATCTCGCCGGGCTGGACACGGCCGTCGACGCGTGCGCGGGCTCGTCCGCACGGGGCGAACACCAGGCTCAGGCTGTGGTCCACCCCGGCCAGCGGGAACCCGTCGGTGGCGAAGGCGCGCCGGTCCAGCACCTCGGCCATGCGCACGTCGACGCCTCCGCCCCACGCCCGCAGCCCGGACGCGAGGTCGAGCCGGACCTGGACCGCGGACCGGTGGAACCGGGGAGCGGACCAGGGCAGACCGTCGAGTTCGGGGAAGTGCCGGACGAAGTGATCGGCCAGCCAGAGCGCGAGGTGCGGGTCCTCCCCGACGACCCTCACCCCGTCCGGCCGCCAGAGCACGAGCGCGTTCCCCGCGCCATGGGTGGACCACTCCACCTGCCAGGTGGAGAGGAAGGCCGTGCACGCGCCCGATCCGTCGAAGAGCTGGAGGCCGGGGTTGGCACCGACCAGGATCGGCTTGCGCGACGCGGGATCGCCGGCCGGACCGTCGCCGGCGGCCGACGCCGACGCCGAGGTCGGGGTGGCGGTGGCCGATGCCGGGGTGGGGGCGGCCAGCAGCCCCATCGCGCCGAGCGCGGTGCCCATGCGCACGAGGCCGCGTCGGCTGACGGCGGCGGAAGGCCGGCGGCGGTCGGTGTGCGCGGGCGAAGACCGGTCGTGGTCGGTGTGCGCGGGCGTTCGGTCGGAGCTCAAGGCGCCTCCTCGGTCGTGGTCACACGGTCGCGGACCACCCTCCGACGGGGCCGGCCGAGGCCTCCACGCATTCGAGGCCCTTCGAATCCATCGGCCCGCCCCCGCGGCGGTGGGACACTCGCGGGATGGCGATGAGGGTGCGGCTGGACGCACAGGCGTGGAGCAGGTCGCGGTTCGCCACGTCCGCGGCCATGGAGATGCTCGGTGTGCTGCGGCACCGCGGCCGGCATCCGGCCGCTCACGCACGGGAGTGGCACGCTCGCGCCCTGCGGGCGCTCCCGCCGGAACAGCTGGCGCTCCTGGAGGCCCTGGTGCCCGCCGATCACAGCTACGCCCCGGATTTCCTGACCCCGGTGCCGCGCCACGGCGAGTCGATGGGGGAGGTGGCCGCCCGGATCGCGGCGACCCCGGCCGAGGAGGTCGACTACCAGCTCGACATCGCGATCCGCGGCCGACGCGTGTGGCCCCACGTCCTCGCGCTGCACCGGAGCGAGGCCGTCTACGAGCGGTGGCGGCGACCGATGCCCGCGGCGCTCGCGCGGGTGGCACGCGACGGCGGTGCGGCCGTGGCGACCGCCGCCGCCACGGCGATGGCGACCCTGTTCGAGTCCGTACTGGCCCCGGACTGGGCACGGGTCAGAGCCGTACTGGAGGCGGACATAGGCCACCGTGCCGACCGGATGGCGGCGCACGGCGCGGCGGCGGTGTTCGACGATCTCGGCGAGCGGATGCGGTGGACCGGCACCGAGCTCGTCCTGGAGCGCCCCTACTCCGGGATCGTCGACTGGGCCGACGAAGGCGTGCTCTTCGTGCCGGCCACCACACACGCCGGCCCGGTGCTGTTCGCCGCCGAACGCCCGCACCCGCCGGTGCTGATCTACCGGGCGCGCGGCATCGGCGCCCTCGGGGAGCGCCCGGCGGGCGCGGCGGAATCGGCTCTGACGGGGCTCGTGGGCGTGACCAGGGCCGCGCTGCTGACCACGCTCGACGCGCCCGCGTCCACGGCCGAGCTGAGCCGGAGGACCGGCTGGAGCAGCGCGACCGTCTCGTACCACCTCGGCATCCTGCTGCGGGCAGGGCTGGTCGACCGGCACCGCCGAGGTCGTGTCGTCCGGTACGCGAGGACCGGCCTCGGGACGGCGCTCGCGACATCGGCCGCCGTCGACGGGCCCCGTCAGCCCCGCCCTGCCGGACTGCGCGGCCGGCGATGAGTTTCCCCGCCCGCCTCCGTCTTACCTGGTGAACAGCGAGAAAAGCTCATGCACAGGAGGCGTCCGTGATGGACAAGCAGTTCACCGCGACCCTGCGGAAGAGCCCGGACAAGGGCGGCTGGACGTACGTCGTGTGGCCCGAGTCGGCAGAGTTCTTCGGCACCCGCGGACTGGTGAAGGTCCGGGGCACGATCGACGGCCACCCGTTCCGGAGTTCGTTCATGGCCCTGGGGGACGGCACGCACAAGCTGCCCGTGAAGGCGGACGTGCGCAAGGCGATCGGCAAGGAAGAGGGCGACACCGTCACCGTCCGCCTGGAGGAGCGGCTGGGCGACTGACCTCCGGACCCGGAAGACCTCGCGCGGCCCGGCCGGGTGGCGGAGGGGCGGGTCCCGCTGTGCGGGTCTCCGGAGGGGAAGCGGCCGCCGCTGACCCAGCTCCGACCTGCACGCCGGCGGAGTGTCGAGTGGTGAGGTGGTCGTGGGGCGGCTACGGCGCACGGGGCTTGGCTCCCACGCCCGCCATACAGGTGGAGTTCGCCGCCCCGGAACCCAACCACGCAGGTCATGGCGAGTGTGATGAAGCGACTGATCGATTGCGCCCCGTATGGAACGGTCGGCCGCGAGGGACGGATCTAAAGTCGCCCTACTTGTCTGCGTTCATCTGAATTCTTCCACCGGAGTTCCCATGGTCACGTCCACGGAGCCACCCACCCTCGTACCGGTACAGAGGAGGAGCAGAGGGCGCATCGTCGTGGACTGGATGACGACGACCGACCACAAGAAGATCGGGCACCTCTACCTGATCACGTCGTTCGTCTTCTTCCTGCTCGGCGGAATCCTCGCACTGGTGATCCGTGCGGAACTGGCGCGGCCGGGGCTGCAGATCATCTCGCCCGAGCAGTACAACCAGGCGTTCACCCTTCACGGCACGGTGATGCTGCTGTTGTTCGCCACCCCGACCTTCGCCGGTTTCGCCAACGCGATCATGCCGTTGCAGATCGGGTCCCCCGATGTCGCCTTCCCGCGGCTGAACATGCTGTCGTACTGGCTGTTCCTCTTCGGCGGGCTGATCGCGTTCGGAGGGATCTTCACCAGCCAGGGGACGGCCGACTTCGGCTGGACCGCCTACACCCCGCTCAGCGGAGGGGAACGCACTCCCTACGTCGGCGGGGACATGTGGATCATGGGGCTCGCGCTCGGCGGCTTCGGCACCATCCTGGGCGCGGTCAACTTCATCACCACGATCATCTGCATGCGGGCACCGGGCATGACGATGTTCCGGATGCCGATCTTCACCTGGAACGTGCTGCTGACCTCGGTGCTCGTACTGCTCGCGTTCCCCGTGCTGGCGGCGGCGCTCTTCGCGCTGGAGGCGGACCGGCAGTTCGGGGCGCACGTCTACGACCCGGAGAACGGCGGAGCGCTGCTGTGGCAGCACCTGTTCTGGTTCTTCGGCCACCCCGAGGTCTACATCATCGCGCTGCCGTTCTTCGGCATCGTCAGCGAGATCCTGCCGGTCTTCTCCCGCAAGCCGCTCTTCGGCTACATCGGGCTGGTGGCGGCCACGATCGCGATCGCCGGCCTGTCGGTGACCGTCTGGGCGCACCACATGTTCGCCACCGGCGCGGCGCTGCTGCCGTTCTTCTCCTTCATGACCTTCCTGATCGCGGTGCCGACGGGAGTGAAGTTCTTCAACTGGATCGGCACGATGTGGAAGGGGTCGCTCTCCTTCGAGACGCCGATGCTGTGGTCGATCGGCTTTCTCGTGACGTTCCTGTTCGGCGGTCTGACCGGCATCATTCTCGCCTCGCCGCCGATGGACTTCCACGTGACCGACAGCTACTTCGTCGTCGCGCACTTCCACTACGTGGTCTTCGGCACGGTCGTGTTCGCGATGTTCGCCGGGTTCTACTTCTGGTGGCCGAAGATGACCGGCACGATGCTCGACGAACGCCTGGGCAAGATCCATTTCTGGACGCTCTTCGTCGGCTTCCACGGAACCTTCCTCGTCCAGCACTGGCTCGGGGCCGAGGGAATGCCCCGCCGTTATGCCGATTACCTCCAGGCCGACGGTTTCACGGCGCTGAACACCGTCTCCTCGATCGGCGCCTTCCTCCTGGGCATGTCGACCCTGCCGTTCTTCTACAACGTCTGGAAGACCGCCAAGACGGCCCCCCGCGTCACCGTAGACGACCCCTGGGGCTTCGGCCGCTCCCTGGAATGGGCCACCTCCTGCCCGCCGCCCCGCCACAACTTCCTCACCCTCCCGCGGATCCGCTCCGAGTCGCCCGCCTTCGACCTGAACTTCCCCAGCCTCGCCGCGCTGGATCACGGCCAGTCGCACAAGCGGGACGTCATCGACGACCCCGGTGCCCGGCAGAATCCGCGGGACGGCGGCGCATGACCACGCAGAGGCGCCCGGAGCCGGGAGACGTCGCGAGTCGGCGGGCCCGGCGGGGCGGCGACGTTCCCGCGCCGGACGGATGCGGTGTCCGCCGCCCCGACGCGCCTGCCGCGGAGGCGACCGCCGGCATCGCCCGGCTGGAGGGCTACCTCATGGCGCAGAGGGCCAGGAGCGAAGCGGCCGAGGCCGGCACCGCGTTCGCCCGCCGGTTCACGTGGCTGGGGCCCGACGAGCAGGCGGAGGTCGCCCGCGCGTTCGCCGAGGAGCACCTGTCCGTACGGTGCCGTATGCTCCGGGCCACCGTCGCCCGCGCGGACGAGCTCCGCGAGGAGTACAGCCGGCGTTACGCCTTCCTGTGCCGCCGGCTGGTGGCCGCCGGGCTGGGCCTGGTGGCCGTCGCGTCGGTCGTCTGGTCCGTCGTGCCGCGTGTCACCGGCTGACGGGTGCGCTTCCGGTCCAGCCGCCACAGCAGAGCGGACGCCGCGCTGAGGACGATGAGGACACCGCCGGCCACGATCGCGAGCATGCGGTCGGCCGTGTGCACGGCGGTGTTCTGGACGTCGAGGACGAACGGCGACACGAAGAGCCAGACGCCCGCGAGGCCGACCACGGTGTCGGACCGCAGGTTCCCGCCGCGGTAGACGCGCCACCCCGCGGCGAACGCCACGACGAGCCCGACGAGCATCTCGTTGATCTGCGCGTCCTTCGGACCGACCTGCGTGGCCATCGGCATCAGCAGGAGCAGGACGGCGACGGCCAGCATCAGCAGGCCCAGGATCTGATCGTGCGCGCCCCGGCGCAGGACGTGCGACGGATCCGAGATGCGGGGCCTCAGCCCCCGGTCGATGTGCACCACCATGGCTCCTCGTCTCCTCCCGGTCGTGCGGCGCCCGGCGGCTACCCCCCGGGCCCGGCGGCATGCGTCGTAAGGTTCCGGCCATTGAGGTGAGAAGCGCCCGGACCGGGCGTGTGCGGGGCCGGAAGGGGCAGGCGGGAGGGGAAGGGTGCATGCTCTCCCCTCTACCGAAAGCCAGGTGCCCGCATGACCTTCAATCCGCTGGAACAACGGGGCATCCCGCTCGACAAGCAGGTCCGCAGCTGGCGCGAGCTGAACGTCGCGCCGATCGATCCGGACGCCAGCGACCCGTACACCCGCTGCCGGATCATCACCATGAACGGCATCGAGGTCGAGGCGGTCCTGTTCAGCCACACGCTCGCGCGCAACACCGTGGACCCGGAGGTCAAGCGGGGCCTGGCGGAGGTCCGGTACGTCGAGGCCCAGCAGCAGAAGGCGGTCAACTGGCTGCTGCCCGGCGTGTCATCGGTGCTGGAGACGACGATCGCGTACGAGCAGGTCGCCGTCGACCTCACCGCCTGGATCGCCCGGATGGAGCCCGATCCCTACCTCCAGCAGGCGTACCAGTTCGGCGTCCTGGAGGACTTCGACCACCTGTACCGCTACGCGAACCTGTACGAGATGATCGAGCACCGCAAGGCCGAGGCGATCGTCGACGGCCTGACGGAGGTCATGCCGGGCCGCCCGACCCGGCTGCACCACCGCCACCCGTTCGACAACGTGCGAGACCCGTATGACAAGGCCGCCACCGACCCGCTCTCGAAGCTGCACGCGCTGACGGTGATGTCGGCGGAGCAGCAGACGATGAACTTCTACATGAACACCGGCCCCACCTACATGGAGCCGATCGCCCGTCAGCTCTACCAGGAGATCGGGCTCATCGAGGAGGAGCACGTCACCCACTACGAGTCCCTCGTGGACCCGGGCGAGACGTGGTGGGAGCAGCTGGTCAACCACGAGTACAACGAGTGCTACCTGTACTACTCGTTCATGGAGCAGGAGAGCCACCCCAGGGTTAAGGCGCTGTGGGAGCTGCACCTGAACATGGAGCTGGAGCACCTGCGGATCGCCTGCGACCTCATGCGCCGCCACGACGGCCGCGACCCCGAGGAGATCCTCGCCCCGCAGTTGCCGAACGTCCTGACGTTCGAGCCGAACAAGGACTATCTGCGCGAGCTGCTCGCCACCCAGATGGACCTCACCACCCTCGGCGCCGGCTATGTCCGGGAGGCGCACGAGCGGTTCGAGCAGATGCAGCAGCGCCTGCACGACGGCGAGAAGCCGCCCAGCGACCGCGTCATCGACCAGCACCGCGAGATGTTCGACCGCGACTACCGCCTGGAGACCGAAGGACCGCACCCCGTCGCATCGGAGCGCGCGTGATGGCCCGGGCGAAGGAGACCGGTACGGACGAGCAGGCCCAGGCCGGCGACCCGGCGGCCGGCGAGGACGTGGTGGCGCTGCTCATGCGGCAGCACGGGCGGATCCACACCCTCTTCGAGGAGGTCCGCACCGCGGAGGGGGAGGAACGTACGGACGCCTTCCGGCGCCTGGTCCATCTGCTGGCGGTGCACGAGACAGCCGAGGAGGAGGTCGTCCACCCCAGCGCCCGTACCGCCTTCGACGGAGGTGCGGACGTCGTCGAGGATCGGCTCGCGGAGGAGAAGGCGGCGAAGGAGAAGCTCGCCCTGCTGGAGGACATGGGGACCTCCGATCCCCGGTTCATGCCCACCCTGCTCTCCCTGCGCGACGCCGTCCTCGTCCATGCCCGGTCGGAGGAACGCTACGAGTTCGCGCTGCTGCGCCGCACCACCTCGCCCGCCCGTCTCTCCCTGATGGCCAAGGCGGTCCGGGCCGCGGAGGCGACAGCGCCCACGCACCCGCACCCCGGGACCGAGAGCGCCACCGCGAACCTCGCGCTCGGGCCCCTCGCCGCCCTCGCGGACCGGGCGCGCGACGCCATTCGCCGCACCATGGGGGAGGGGAACTGACACGTGAGGGGGCGGATATGGACGGCGCGCACGGGCCCGGTCCGTTGAGCGGCGGCTCCCAGGTCGTGTACGCGAACCTGGTGTCCGACCTCGCGGTGGACCTGGAGCAGCGGGAGGTGCTGGGCGCCTGGGCGGAGCAGGCCCCGCGCGAGGTCTGGCTGCTGCGGGCGGGCGACGTGCTGGTGACGCCCGTGCCGGTCGACCCGGCGTTCCTCCGGTACTCCTGCGCGCTGATCCGCGTCGACCCGGACTCGGTCGCCGTGCTCACCCTGCCGGAGGCGTTCGCGGCGGCTGATCGGCCGGTTCCGCACCGTGCGGCCGTCGAAGCGGTGCGCGCGGCGTTCGCGGGGCGCACCGTGACCGCGGTCCTGCCGACGGCCCTCGACTCCGCGGCGGTCGGCCTGGCCCGCGCACTCGGCGTCCCGGTGGCCCCCTACGCGTCGGGGGAGGCGGCGGAGGCGGCGCTGGAGGTGACCCGGCTCCTCAACACGAAGGCCGGCTTCCGGCAGGCGGCGTCCGAACTGGCGCTGAGGGTGCCGGACGGGCGCATCTGCCGCCGCACCGAGGTGGCGGCCGAGGCGGCGAAGCTGCTGGCGTCCCACGGAGAGGTCGTGATCAAACCGGACCGGTCGGCGGGCGGCCACGGTCTGCGCTTCCTCACGGCCGAGGGGGCTGGTTCGGGGGCGGCGGCGGATCTCGCCGCCGTCGGCGGGCCCGAGGGAGTGTGGGTCATCGAGGAACGGATCGATGTCGTCCGCTCCGTGAGCGTGCAGATGGAGACGGGACCCGAGGGCCCGCGGGCGGTGTTCAGCGGAGAGATGCGTACCGCGTCGGGCTGTTTCACGGGCTATGTGGCACCGTTGCCGCCGTCGCTCGCCCCGATCGAACCGACCCTGGAGAGCTGGGGCCGCTCACTGGGCACTTTTCTCGCCGAGCGGGGGTACGCGGGACCGTTCAGCGTCGACGCCATGGTGACGGCCGACGGGGAACCGGTCGCGGGGGAGAGCAACGTCAGACGCACCGCCACGACCACGCCGCAGGCGATGGTGAGGCGCCTGGCGGCCATGACCGGGGCGGGCGCCGGTGATCCGGCGTGGGCGACGGGCCGGGCCCGGGCGTCGGCGGAGTTCTCCTTCGACGAGGCCGTGGCGCGGCTGCACACCGCACGTATCGCGTACGACCCCTCGGCCGGAGAAGGGGTCGTTCTGTACGCGGGGCCGCCGCCGGACGGTCTGACCTGGCGGTACGCGGTGATCGCCCCGGACCATGCCGCGGTGGCCCGTTACGAGGAGCTCCTGCGGTCCTCCTGGGCCCACGCCCGCTGAGTCGGCATGCGCGCCCGACCTAGCGGACGAGCGCCGGGTGGCCCTCCGGCGTGCGGCAGGGGTCCGAGATCCGGCCAGGTCGGCAGCTCGAAGGCTCCCGCTCCACGTCCTGCCTTCCGGCCCGGGCGCCACAGCCGCCCTGGGGTTTCCGCAGCGCGGTGCGCCGGTGCCCGCTGTCGGGCAGCGGTCAAGCGCACGGGTGCGCTTGAGGAGCGGCGGCGCGGGCAGTCGCCCGTGTGCCGATCACCTGTGCGGTCGGGCGCGAGGGTTCTCCCGTGGCCGCACATCGATCACGCGTGAAGGGACGGTGGGCAAGATGACTCCCGTGTCCGTCGCCCGCGCGCAGGGCTGGTTCAACCTCGTGAGCGGGACGTGGCCCCTGGTCCACCGGCGCAGCTTCGAGGCGATCACCGGCCCGAAGGCCGACGTGTGGTTGCTGCAGACGGTCTCCGGGCTGCTCGTCGCCATCGGATGGGCTCAGATCCGCGGTGCCGGTACGGCGGAGGGGAGGGCTCACGCGCGTGTACTGGGTACCGGAACGGCTACCGCCCTGTTCGTGGTGGACGTCCGGTACGCCACCTCCGGGCGCATCCGGCGGGTCTATCTCCTCGATGCCGGGTTCCAGGCGCTGTGGCTGAGCGCCTGGTTCCGCAGCCGCCCCGGCGGTCGGTGCGACGGCATGCGAGGGAGGCGCGGTCTCCCTCCCCGCCCATGACGGGCACCGCGCGTGGACGTGCCGCACGGGCACTCGCCCTGTCCGGACCAGGCTTCCAGGCGTCCGCAGGCTCGCTCGCCCGTGTCGACCGGTTCACGTCCGCCTCCCTCGCGGCTCGTGTCGCTCCGGCTGCTGCCCGGGCGCGGTCCCCCGCACAAGGCAGCCGGACAGCGTCGCGCCCGCCGCGCGCGAGTCGACTCCCGGGGGCGGGGTAGTCGGCGGGCATGGAAACGGACCGCACGAAGTGCCAAGGACCGCAGACGGGCACGGGGCGAGTGCTCCGGGCGGTGGAGCGGGTGGAGCAGTCCACCGCCGCCGACGGACTGGTGAGCGTGGCGCGCCGAGTCGTCCGTGGCCTGCCCCTCGGGTCCGCGAGGGACGTCCTGCACGGGCTTCCGCTGGGCCATCCCGTCCACCCCCTCCTCGTCCAGGTGCCGATCGGCGCCTGGCTCTCCGCAAGCGTCGTTGATCTGCTCCCCGGTCAGCGCCGGGCGTCACAGGCGCTGATCGCCCTCGGTCTCGCGGGGGCGGCGCCCGCCGCCGCGGCGGGCTGGACGGACTGGGCGGAGCTGCCTCCCGAGCAGTCCCGCACCGGCCTGGTCCACGCGGCCGCGAACCTCACCGCGGTGTCCCTGTACGCCGCCTCCCTGACGGCCCGCCTCCGCGGGCGCCACATCAAGGGCCGGATCCTCGCGCTGGCCGGCCTCACCGCCGTCGGAGCGGGCGGGGCGCTCGGCGGCCACCTGGCCTACCGGCAGGCGGCGGGTGCGAACCACGCACGCGGAGGCCAGTACCGCGTCTCGTGAGCCCCGGCTGGCACCGGATCGGACCGGTGTCCGGCTTTCCCGCCGGCCGGCCGGCGCGGGCCGCGGTGGACGGCGTGGACGTCGTCGTCCGTGAGGGCGGCGGGCAGGTCCGCGTCCTCGCCGACCGCTGCGCCCACATGTCCGGCCCGCTGCCCGACGGCGAGGTCTCCGACGGCTGCATCCGCTGCCCCTGGCACGGCAGCGTCTTCCGGCTGAGCGACGGCTGGAACGTCCGCGGCCCCGCGACCGCCCGTCAGCCCTCGTTCGAGACGCGGATCGTCGACGGCCAGGTCGAAGTCCGTTTGCGCCACCGGCGCCACCAGGGACCCGCAGCCACGTGAACCGGCCCACGGGCACGACCTGCCCGTAGGGCGCGCGCCGTCACCCGAAGGCGCCGTAGTCCGATGACACAGCGGCCCATGGCGTCCGACCTTCGGTCGGGACGGCCGCGGCCCCGCAGCCGCCCGGCCGGGTCCGACGCCGCGTCGCCGCCGGCCTCTTACGGCTCCCACGACGGCTCCGGGTTCGCCCATGGCGGCCCGCACGTTTGCGTCGACCGTGCGGAGAGAGGCGCCGCGACGGCCGGAAACGGACGGGCCCCCGGATACTCCTCGCCTGCGATCACTCTCGGTTACTATGCTCACTTCATGCCGGAGGCCGGCAGCAAGGGGCGTGGCACCGTGACGGCCGGAGGGGGCAGCGGGGGAATCGGCTTGCCGGCCGAAACTCCCCAGATCCTCCCCAGCGCGGTCGGATCGTGGGCCGTGCCTCGGCGCTCCGGAGAAGCCGTCCGTGGATTGCAAGCCTGTTGAGATGGGTGGCCTGGGAAAGTGTTGGAAGAGGTCGTAGCGACCCGCTACGTCACGCCCCTGCGTGAGGGCGGTTCGCTCCCGGGGATCGTCGAGGCCGACGATCTCGGGACGTACGTCATGAAGTTCACCGGCGCCGGGCAGGGCCGCAAGACCCTCGTCGCCGAGGTCATCTGCGGGCAGCTCGCCCGGCGGCTCGGGCTGCGGGTGCCCGAGCTGGTCACCATCCAGCTCGACCCGGTCATCGGGCTCTCGGAGCCCGACCAGGAGGTGCAGGAGCTGCTGAAGGCGAGCGGCGGACTGAACCTCGGGATGGACTTCCTCCCCGGTTCGCTGGGCTTCGACCCGCTCGCGTACGAGGTGGACCCGGCGGAGGCCGGGAAGGTCGTGTGGTTCGACGCGCTCATCAACAACGTGGACCGCTCCTGGCGGAACCCGAACATGCTCGTCTGGCACGGCGACCTCTGGCTCATCGACCACGGCGCCACCATGATCTGGCACCACAACTGGCCGGGCGCCGCGGCCTCCGCCGCCAAGCCGTACGACGCCTCCGACCACGCCCTCGCGCCCTTCGCCCCGGACATCGCCGCGGCCGCCGCCGAACTGGCCCCGCTCGTCACCCGGGAGCTGCTGGACGAGGTCGCCGCCGACGTGCCCGCCGCGTGGCTGGTGGACGAGCCCGGATTCGACTCCGCCGACGCGGTGCGCGCCGCCTACGTGGAGGCGCTGCTGCCCCGCGCGGCCACCATCCACGAGCGGATCACCCTCGGCCCGCGTACCGAACGCCGGCCGCAGCAGCCGCCCGGCTGGCTCGCCGACCGCCTCGCCCCCCGCCCCGCCCAGAAGGACAGCACGACGTGACCGACCGCGATGTCTTCGAGTACGCGCTGCTGCGCGTGGTGCCGCGCGTCGAACGCGGCGAGTGCTTCAACGCGGGCGTGGTCGTCTACTGCCGGGCCCGTTCCTTCGTCGCCGCCCGCACCCACCTCGACGAGGCCAAGCTGGCCGCGCTCGACCCGGCGGCCGACGTGACCGGCGTCCGCGCGGCGCTGCGCGCCGTCGAGGGCGTCTGCCTGGGCGGGGACGCGGCCGGGCAGGCCGCCCGCGACGACGCCGGCCGGCGGTTCCGCTGGCTGATCGCGCCGCGCTCCACGGTGGTCCAGCCGGGCCCGGTCCACACCGGCCTCACCGGCGACCCCGAGGCCGAGGTGGAGCGCCTGCTCGACCTTCTCGTGCGGTGACGCGCCGCCTTTCGCCGGGGGAGTGACGACGGAGTGACGGGGTGCACCCGGTGGGCCGTTGACACCGGGTGCCAGGGCTTCTAGCGTCTCGTCCTGCGGTCGATACTAAGCGGTCGCTCATGTGCCCGGGGGAGAGCCCGGGCTCCCTGAGGGCGAGGAGAAGCAAGCATGTCCACCACCGAGCAGCGCGTAGCCGTCGTCACCGGTGCCGCACGGGGCATCGGCGCCGCCACCGCCATCCGCCTCGCGGCCGAGGGCCGCGCCGTCGCCGTCCTCGACCTCGACGAGGCGGCCTGCAAGGACACCGTCGAGAAGATCACCGCCGCCGGCGGCCGCGCCCTCGCGGTCGGCTGCGACGTCTCGGACGGCGCCCAGGTGGAGGCCGCGGTCGCCCGCGTCGCCGCCGAACTCGGCGCGCCCACGATCCTCGTGAACAACGCCGGCGTCCTGCGGGACAACCTCCTCTTCAAGATGTCCGAGGACGACTGGGACCTCGTCATGAACGTGCACCTCAAGGGCGCGTTCCTGATGGCGAAGGCCTGTCAGAAGCACATGGTGGACGCGGGCTTCGGCCGGATCGTCTCGCTGTCCTCCTCCTCGGCGCTCGGCAACCGCGGCCAGGCCAACTACTCCGCGGTCAAGGCCGGCCTCCAGGGCTTCACCAAGACGCTCGCCAAGGAGCTCGGCAAGTTCGGCGTCACCGCCAACGCCGTCGCCCCCGGCTTCATCGTCACGGAGATGACGGCCCAGACCGCCGAGCGGGTCGGCATGGGCTTCGAGGAGTTCCAGGCCGCCGCCGCCTCCATGATCCCGGTCCAGCGGGTCGGCCGCCCCGAGGACGTCGCCAACGCCATCGCCTTCTTCACGGGCGACGACGCCGGCTTCGTCTCCGGCCAGGTCATGTACGTGGCCGGCGGCCCGCTCAACTGACCCGGCGCGGCGAGAGAGGACAACAGGGATGACCGCACAGCAGCCGCCGGAGCTCTCCGGCAGGGTCGCACTCGTCACCGGCGCAAGCCGGGGCATCGGCTACGGCATCGCCGAGGCGCTCGTCGCCCGCGGTGACCGGGTCGTCATCACCGGGCGGGGCGAGGACGCCCTCAAGGAGGCCGTGGAGCGCCTCGGGGCGGACCGGGCCGTCGGGGTCGCCGGAAAGGCCCACGACCCCGCCCACCAGGCCGCCGCCGTGGCCGCGGCCATGGACGCCTTCGGGCGCGTCGACCACCTGGTGAACAACGCGGGCACGAATCCGGTCTTCGGCCCCATCGCGGACCTCGACCTGGACGTGGCGCGCAAGGTCTTCGAGACGAATGTCGTCTCGGCGCTCGGATTCGCGCAGCGCACCTGGCACGCGTGGCAGAAGGAACACGGCGGCTCGATCGTGAACATCGCGTCGGTCGCCGGAATCTCCGCCTCTCCGTTCATCGGGGCGTACGGCGTCAGCAAGGCCGCCCTGATCAATCTGACCCAGCAGCTCGCGCACGAATTCGCGCCGGTGGTGCGAGTGAACGCGATCGCGCCCGCCGTGGTCAAGACGAAATTCGCCCAGGCGCTCTACGAGGGCCGGGAGGCCGAGGCCGCCGCCGCGTACCCGATGGGCCGGCTGGGCGTGCCGGAGGACATCGGGGGCGCCGCTGCCTTCCTGACCTCGGAGCAGTCCGGCTGGATCACCGGTCAGACGCTCGTCGTCGACGGGGGCATTTTCCTGAACGCCGGAGTCGGGTGACCGATTACCGGACACTTTCCGGATTTCCTGTCCGGATTGGCCCCGGTTGCATCTCGATCGTCTCAAGTGCCCCGCCGGGCTCACCCATTGACCTGGCGGGGTACTGCGGTATCGTCGGCCGACCCCAGGCTGAACGAGGAGCGTGCACGTGTTCAACCGGACGAGTCTGCAGGCCGCTGCAGCCCTTGCGTCCATATCCCTGGTATCCGGGTGCGGTGTTTTCACGGATACCGAGTCCGCCGGGGAGCAGAGGATCACGATCGGGACGACGAGTTCTCCCACGACACTCGATCCGGCGGCTTCCTGGGACAATTCCTGGGAGCTTTTCAGGAACGTCTACCAGACTCTGGTGAGTTTCCCGACGGGAAGCACCTCGCCGAAGCCCGACGCGGCCGAATGCAAATTCACGGACGCGTCCAGCAGGGTCTTCGAGTGCACGCTCTTCGAGGGGCTCAAGTTCTCCAACGGCCACCCGCTCGACGCCAAGGCCGTGCAGCACTCGATCGAGCGCATCCGCACGATCGACGCCGAGGGCGGCCCCAACGGCATGCTCGGCTCGCTCGACACCATCGAGACGGTCGGCGACCGCACCGTCGTCTTCAAGCTCAACAAGGCCGACGCCACCTTCCCCTTCGTCCTCGCCACCCCGGCGATGTCGATCGTGGACCCCGCGGAGTACCCGGCCGACCAGCTCCGCAAGCAGGACGGCAAGATCGCCGGCTCCGGCCCGTACGTCCTGGACGGGTACGAGGTGCGCAAGCGCGCCGAGCTGTCCCGCAACCCGAACTACAAGGGCTTCGCCGACCGCAAGAACGGCGGCGTGACCATCAAGTACTTCGACCAGTCGGAGGCGATGGTCGCGGCGCTGCGCGCCGAGGAGATCGACGCCACCTACCGCGGCCTCACCGCCGAGGAGGTGACCTCCCTCGAGGACGACAAGGAGGAGAACAAGGGCCTCCAGCTCGTCGAGTCCACCGGCGCCGACATCCGCTACCTGGTCTTCAACACCCAGGACAAGTCGGTCGCCGACCCCGCCGTCCGCCGCGCCATCGCCCAGCTCGTGAACCGCGACGAACTGGTCAGCAAGGTCTACCGGGGCACCGCCGAGCCCCTGTACTCGATGGTGCCCAAGGGCATCGCCGCCCACACCACCAAGTTCTTCGACACCTACGGCCACCCCGACAAGGCCAAGGCGAAGAAGATCCTGCGCGAGGCCGGCATCACCGACAAGGTCGAGCTGAGCTTCTGGTACACGACCGACCGGTACGGCTCCTCGACGGCCGCCGAGTTCGCCGAGCTGAAGCGCCAGCTGGAGGCGTCCGGCCTGTTCGAGGTCACCGTCCAGGGCAAGCCGTGGACCGAGTACCAGGCCGCCTACCAGCAGGGCGAGTACGCGGTCTTCGGCCGCGGCTGGTTCCCCGACTTCCCGGACCCGGACAACTTCGTCGCCCCCTTCCTCGGCAAGAAGAACGTCCTCGGCACGCCCTACCTGAGCCCGCGGATCACCGACGAGCTGCTGCCGAAGTCCCGCCGCGAGAGCGACCGCGGGGCCGTCTCGGACGAGTTCGAGGAGGCCCAGGCGATCATGGTGGAGGACGTGCGGCTGCTGCCCCTGTGGCAGGGCAAGCTGTACATCGCGGCCCGTGAGGACATCGGCGGCGCCGAGCGCGCGCTCGACCCGCAGACCGTCATGCAGCTGTGGGAGCTGCACCGCCGGGCCAGCTGGTAGCCGTCGCGGGGAGCCCGCCGGGGCCCGTTGTCAGTGGGCCCCGGTAGGTTCCTCACCGGAACTGCCGAGCACCGGAGGTTGTGGACCGTGACCGACATCAGCATGCTGCCCGAGTCCTGGCGGGGCGTCCTCGGCGAGGAGCTGGCCAAGCCGTACTTCGCCCAGCTCACCGAGTTCGTCGAGCAGGAGCGGGCCGCCGGGCCGGTCTACCCGCCGAAGGACGAGGTCTTCGCGGCGCTCGCCGCCACCCCGTACGACAAGGTGAAGGTGCTGATCCTCGGTCAGGACCCGTACCACGGCGAGGGGCAGGGCCACGGCCTGTGCTTCTCCGTCCGCCCGGGCGTGAAGACCCCGCCGTCGCTGCGGAACATCTACAAGGAGATGCACGCCGAGCTGGGCCACCCGATCCCGGACAACGGCTATCTGATGCCGTGGGCCGAGCAGGGCGTCCTGCTGCTGAACGCGGTCCTCACCGTCCGCGCCGGCGAGGCGAACTCGCACAAGGGCAAGGGCTGGGAGAAGTTCACCGACGCCGTCATCACCGCCGTCGCCTCCCGGCCGGACCCAGCCGTCTTCGTCCTCTGGGGCAACTACGCCCAGAAGAAGCTCCCCCTCATCGACGAGGAGCGGCACATCGTGGTGAAGGGCGCCCACCCCTCGCCGCTGTCCGCGAAGAAGTTCTTCGGCTCGAAGCCCTTCACCCAGATCGACGCGGCCGTCGCCGCCCAGGGCCACGAGCCGATCGACTGGCGCATCCCCGACCTCGGCTGAGCCTCGGCGGGATCCGGGCCGCGGCCGGTTAGCGTCGGACCTCCACGCAGTGCGAGCGCCGGGAGGCCGCGGTGACCGAGCAGCAGCGGACGTCGGACGAGGCCGTCCTGACCAGGATCGGGCAGGCCAGGATGCTGCTGCACGGCGGGGACCGGGAGGAGGCCCGCAACCGCCTCGGCGCCCTGTGGCAGCAGCTCGGCCCCGACGGGGACCCGCTGCACCGCTGCACCCTCGCCCACTACCTGGCGGACACCCAGGACGACCCGGACACCGAACTGGCGTGGGACCTGCGGGCCCTCAGCGCCGCCGAGGGCCTGGAGGACGGGCGGCTCGCCGCGCACGACTCGGCCGCCGCCCTGCGGGCCCTCTACCCCTCGCTCCACCTCAACCTCGCCGCCGACTACGCCAAGCTGCGCCGGCCGGACGCCGCGCGGGCCCATCTGGAACGGGCCCGCGTGGCCTCCGAGGCCCTCGACGACGACCGGTACGGCCAGGGCGTCCGGGCCGCGATCGAGCGCCTGGCCCGGCGGCTCCGCGAAGGGTGAGGGCCGGCTTCTCGCAGGGGCCCGCTTCTCGCACGGGCCTGCTTCTCGTGCGGGCCCGCTTCCCGTGTGCGCCCGCCTCCCGTACGGGCCCTAGTTCCCGTACGTGTCCCGGCAGAGCCCGGCCTCGACGCTGGCCGGGGCCCAGCCGCCGTACCGCTCGCCCAGCTCGCACACGTCCTTCGCGGAGACAGGCGGTGTCCGCGTCTCCCGCAGCCGTTCCGTCAGCCGCTCCAGCTCCCGGGCCTCGGGCACGGGAGGCCGCGGCGGCCGGACCGTCCGGGACGGGGCCTCGGGGTGCCGGGCGGCGGGTGGCGGCGGCGCGGGCGAGGGAGCGGTACGGGGCGGGGCAGCGTCGCCGGTGGCGCGGCGGGTCTCGCCGCGCGGCCGGGGGGCCGCGGCGGACGGCGAGGGCGACGGCAGGGCCGCTTCCAGTGCCTCCCTGGCCGGGCCCTGGAGGACGATCTGCGGCGCCACGTCCTGGGCGGCGGGTTCGGGACCGGAGGGCGGCGCGGGGGCCGGGGCGGGCGCCGGGGCCGGCCCGTCGACGGCGACGCACCCGGTCAGGCCGGCGGCGACGGCCGCGCCGGCCAGGAGGCGCGCGGAGGTTCGGGTTCTGTGCACCCGCGCCACTCTGCTGGTCCCGCGCCGGTCTTCGAACCCCTACCGGCGGGGAATGCCCCGCACGGGTGAGCGCCCCGTCACCCTCCTTGACCGATCACGGGCCGGGGCGCGGCCAGGGCAAGAGGCCGGGGCGGCGGGGTCAGGCGCCGGTGGCGCCGTCGACGCGCTCGCGGAGCAGGTCGGCGTGGCCGTTGTGCCGCGCGTACTCCCCGATCATGTGGAGGTAGATCCAGCGCAGGTTGACGAGGTCGCCGGCGCGGTGGTGGCCGCCCGCGCCGACGTCGTCGAGGTCGTGGCGGGCGGCGAGCTTCCGGGCGTGCGCGATCTCGGCCTGCCAGGTGGCGTACGCCTCCGCGTAGGTGTCGTCGCCGGTGGTGCGGATGCCCCGGTCGTGCTCCTCGTCGGTGGCGTACAGCCAGGTCGCCTCCTCGCCGCCGAGCACCCGGCGGAACCAGCCGCGCTCGACCTCCGCCATGTGACGGACCAGGCCCAGCAGATTGAGCGGCGAGGGCGGGGCGGCGGCGGTCCGGAGCTGCGCGTCGGACAGGCCCGCGCACTTCAGCGCGAGGGTCGCGCGCTGGAAGTCCAGCCACTGCTCCAGGGCCTGCCGCTCACCCGCGGCCGTGTCGGGCCAGACGCGCTCGGGCGCTTCGGTGTCGTCCGTGGTCATATGGGGCATCGTGACGGATCATCGCGGCCCGGCGCCAGGGGTTCCGGGCGACGCCCCGGTGAGCATGCCGCGCAGCAGTTCGGCGAAGCCGGTCCGCAGTTCCGCGCGGCTCGGCACGGCCGCGTGGAACGAGCCGGCGGCGCAGGAGAACATCAGCCCCTCGCACCAGGCGATCAGCGACAGCGCGTGCCGCTCCGGCTCGGGCGATCCGGCGCCGCGCATCATCGCCGTCACCGGATCGCGGAAGGCGGACCCGGCGCGGTCGAAGAAGCCGCGCAGTTCGGGGCGGCGGGTCGCCTCCAGGGCCAGCTCGTAACGGGAGACGAGCAGCGCCCGGTGGTCCGTCAGGTAGCGGTGCAGCGCGAGCGCGAGGGCGTCCGCGAGCAGGTCCGGGCCCGCGCCGGACGGCGGCAGCTCGTCCGGCGCGAGGACCTGCGCCTCGCGCTCGGCCTGCCGGCGTACCGCGGTCTCCAGGAGGGCCTGGCGGGTGCGGGCGTGGTTCGAGGTGGAGCCCTGTGGCAGCCCGGCCCGCTCGTCGACCGCGCGATGGGTCAGCCCGCGCATCCCCCGCTCCACCAGCAGGTCGAGCGCCGCGTCGCCGATCCGGTCGGCGCGGGACGGGGGAGAGGAGGCGGCCGGGGGCGGGGAGGCGGCCGGGGTGCGCGCGGTCATGGGGCCAACCTACCCATGGCCCCTGAACTACACCTGTAGTACGGTCGGAGGGTCTGGTCGACTACAGCTGTAGTACGTGGCGGGGTCGGCCGGCCATCCCGCCCTGCCGACCCGAGGGAGCCTTCATGCCGCAGCACCGTGCCGTCGTCCTGGGAGCGGGCATCGGCGGCCTCACCACCGCCGTCGCCCTCCACCGGCGCGGCTGGACCGTCACCGTCCTCGAACGCGCCGCCGGCCTCGCCCCCGTCGGCGCCGGCATCGCCCTCGCCCCCAACGCCCTGCGCGCCCTCGACGTCATCGGCCTCGGCGACCGCGTCCGCGACCTCGCCGCCTGGCAGGGCGACGGCGGGATGCGCTCCCCGGACGGCCGCTGGCTCGCCCGCACCGACGCCCGCGCCGCCGCCGCGCGCTTCGGTGACCCCCTCGTCCTCCTCCACCGCGCCACCCTCGTCGACCTCCTCGCCGCCGCCCTCCCCGACGGAACCGTCCGCACCGGCGCGCCCGCCGTGCTCGACCACCCCGGCGACGCCCGCACCCCCGCCCGCGTCACCACCCCGCAGGGCACCCAGGAGGCCGAACTCGTCGTCGCCGCCGACGGCATCCGCTCCGCCGCCCGCACCGCGCTGTTCCCCGCCCACCCCGGCCCTCGCTACTCCGGCTGCACCACCTGGCGGCTCGTCGTCCCCGCCCCCGGCCGGCCCTTCGCCCCGCACGAGACCTGGGGCGCCGGACGCCTCTGGGGCACCCAGCCGCTCAAGGACGGCCGGATCTACGCGTACGCCATGGCCGCCGCCCCCGCCGGCGCCCACGCCCCCGACGGCGAGCTCGCCGAACTCCGCCGCCTCTTCGGCGACTGGCACGAGCCCGTCCCCGAGATCCTCGCCGCCGCCGACCCCGACGGGATCCTCCGGCACGACGTCCACCACCTCGCCGACCCGCTGCCCGCCCACCACCGGGGCCGCACCGCGCTCCTCGGCGACGCGGCCCACGCGATGATGCCCTCCCTCGGACAGGGCGGGAACCAGGCCGTCGAGGACGCCGTGGTCCTCGCCCACCACGCCCGCGTCCCCGCCGCCTTCGACCCGGACCGGGCCCTCGCCGCGTACACCGCCGACCGGCTGCCCCGCACCACCGCCATCGTCCGCAAGGCGGCCCGCACCGGCCGTCTCACCCTCCTCTCCGCCCGCCCCGCCGTCGCCGTCCGCGACACGCTCGTCCGCACCGTCTCCCGCTTCGGGGCCGGCTTCCTCCTCCGCGGCTTCGACGGCATCGCCGACTGGCGCCCGCCCCACGCCGCCGACCCGTCCCGCGTAAGCTGACCTGCCGGAACGGCCCGACAGCCAAGGGCCGCCGGACCACCGCAGAGGGAGAGACCCCGTGAAGATCGGCTGCATCGGACTCGGCGACATCGCCCAGAAGGCGTACCTGCCCGTCCTCGCCACCCTCCCCGGGGTCGAACTCCACCTCCAGACCCGCACCCCCGCCACCCTGGACCGGGTCGCCGACACCCTCCACCTGCCGGCCACCCGCCGCCACCGCGACCTCGACTCGCTGCTCTCCGCCGGGCTCGACGCCGCCTTCGTGCACGCCTCCACCGCCGCCCACGCCGAGATCGCCGGCCGCCTCCTCGACGCCGGCGTCCCCACCTACGTCGACAAGCCGCTCGCCTACGACTACGCCGACTCCGAGCGGATCGTCGAACTCGCCGAGAAGCGGGACGTCTCCCTCGCCGTCGGCTTCAACCGCCGCCTCGCCCCCGGCTACGCCCAGTGCCTCGACCACCCGCGCGAGCTGATCCTGCTCCAGAAGAACCGCGTCGGACTCCCCGAGGAGCCGCGCACCTTCGTCCTCGACGACTTCATCCACGTCGTCGACACCCTCCGCTTCCTGCTCCCCGGCGAGGCCGACCACATCGACGTCCGCGCCCGCGTCCGCGACGGCCTCATGCACCACGTGGTGCTCCAGCTCTCCGGCGACGGCTTCACCGCCATCGGCATGATGAACCGGATGAACGGCTCCACCGAGGAGGTCCTGGAGGTCTCCGGCCAGGACACCAAGCGCCAGGTCCTCAACCTCTCCGAGATCGTCGACCACAAGGGGCAGCCCACCGTCCGCCGGCGCGGCGACTGGGTCCCCGTCGCCCGGCAGCGCGGCATCGAACAGGCCGTGCTCGCCTTCCTCGACGCCGTCCGCGAGGGACGCGTGCTCAGCGCCCGCGACGCCCTGCTCACCCACGCCCTGTGCGAGCGCGTCGTCCGCGACGCGCTGGACCAGGCCGCCTGAGCGCCCCGGCGCCCGCCGCCGCGCACACCGCCCCCACGACCACGAACGCCCCGTACAGCGGCCAGTCGCCCCAGCGGGCGTACACCGTCGCCGTCTCCGACAGCGGCAGCTCGCGGACCACGGCGCCGCTCGCGTCCGTGCCGAGCGGCGGCCCGACGCGCTCGCCGCCGGGGCCGTACGCGGCGCTGATCCCGGTCAGCGTCGCGTGCACCACCGGACGGCCCGTCTCCGCCGCCCGGAGCGCGGCGAGTGTCGTGTGCTGCGCCGGCGCCCAGCTCCGCTGGAAGGTGCTGGTCGCCGACTGCACCACGATCAGGCCGGCGCCCTCCCGGACCAGCCGGCGGCTCATGTCGGGGAACGCGGACTCGAAGCAGACCAGCGGCCCGACGCGCGCCCGCCCGCCGTCCGGCACCCGCATCACGACCGGTTCCGTGCCCCGCCGCCGGTCCTCCTCCGCCGCCTTGCCCACCGACGTCGCCCAGCCGAGCAGGCCCCGTGCCGGCACGTACTCGCCGAAGGGCACCAGCCGCATCTTGTCGTACCGGTCGCCGGTCGGCCCGCCGGGCGCGAAGAGCAGCGCGCTCTTGTAGATGCCGGGGCGGTCGGCACGGCGGGCGTCCACGTTCACCAGGACCGGGGCGTCCACGGCCCGCGCGAGGGCGGTGAGCCGCGCGGTGAGCGCCGGATCGGCGGACGGGTCCCGGGCCACCCCGCTCTCGCCCCACACCACCAGGTCCAGCCGCTGCCCGGCGAGGCCGCGGGTCAGGTCCACCGCCCGGTCGAGCCGCCGCTCGGCGCCGTCCGTCCCGCCGTGCAGCCCCGGCTGCACCATCGCCACCCGCACCGTGCCGGACGGGCGCGGCGCCCCGACGCCCCACGCCCCCGTCGCCGCCACCAGCGCGCACGCGGCGAGCCCCGCGACCCCGACCGCCCGCGGCCCCGGCACGGCGACCAGCAGCACCACCGCCGTGTTCACCGCCACCACCAGCAGGCTCACCAGCCACACCCCGCCCACAGACGCGAGGCGCAGCGCCACCGGCACGTCCCACTGGCTCGCCCCCAGCAGCCCCCACGGCCCGCCCAGCCCCTCCCACGACCGCACCAGCTCGATCAGCAGCCACCCCGACGGCACCGCGACCAGCGCGGCGGCGGCCCGCGCAGGCGTCGGCACCCCGCCGAGCAGCGCCCGTACCAGCACGCCCCACGGCAGCCATAGCAGCCCCAGCAGCGCCGCCATCACCAGCAGGAACACATGGACGCTCGGCAGCAGCCAGTGGTGCAGCGCCAGCAGGAACCCGACGCCCCCGCACCACCCGTCCAGCGCGGCGCGGCGCGCGCCCGGCGCCGTCCGCACCAGCAGCAGCGAGGGCACCAGGCAGACGTACGCCGCCCACCACAGCCCCGGCGCGGGGAACGCGAGCACCGGCAGCGCGCCGAGGACGACGGCGAGCAGCGACCGGAGCAACCCCGCCGTCCGCCCTGGTCCAGAAGCGCCACCGGGGTCCGACCCGGCGCGCGAGCCGTCCGGACCGGCGTCCGAGCCGTCCGGACCGGCGTCCGAGCCGTCCGGACCGGCGTTCCCGAAGGGGTTCCGCATGGCGTTCCTCCCGCCGTCGCCTCCAGTCTGCGCCCGGCCGCCGGGAAGGGCCCGGGGTCAGGGGAGGCGGCGCCAGCGCTCCTCGACGGCGACCGAGCGCAGCCGCCAGCCGTCCCGGGTGCGGCGGGCCACGAAGGCGTACCGGCCGCCGCAGACGAAGTCCTCGCCGGAGGCCGTCCGCATCGGGTTGACGTAGTCGGCGCGCACGTCGGCGGCGTCCCCGGTCTCCGCGTAGCCGGCGGGCCGGTGCAGGGTCACCCGGCGGTTGACGATGAGGTGCTGGCGCACCGGGAAGAGGGTCATGGTCTCCGCCAGCCAGCCGGCCACCTCGGCCGCGGGCCCCTCGATGCCGCCGGAGCCGGTGTAGTCGGCGCGTCCGTCGGGGGTGAAGAGGGCCCGGTAGGCGGTCCAGTCGGCGTCGTCCACCGCCGCCGCGTATCCGGTGACCAGGTCCTCCACGGCGAGCCGGTCCATCACGTTCGCGAGGTCCACGCGCTGCGTCATCGCCTCAGTGTCGGGCAGCGGGCCTGCGGGGCCAAGAGGCGTGCGCCCCCCGTCCCGTACGACGGTCATACTGGCCGGATGCGCATCGACGTCGATCCGTCCCTCACCGACCCCGCCGCCGTCTACCGGCTGCTGACCGCCACGGTCGTCCCCCGGCCGATCGCCTGGGTGTCCACCGTCGCCGCCGACGGCACGGACAACCTCGCCCCGCACTCCTTCTTCACCATCGCCTCGGTGAACCCGCCGGTCGTGCAGTTCACCTCGGTCGGCCGGAAGGACTCGCTGCGGAACGTGGAGGAGACCGGCGCGTTCGTGGTGAACCTCGCGCCGGAGGGCCTCTTCGAGCGGATCAACGCGACCGCGACGGACTTCCCGCGCGGGACGAGCGAGTTCGACGCGTGCGGCGTGGCGCGCGAGCCGAGCCTCCGGGTCAAGCCCCCGCGGGTGGCCGAGTCACCGGTGGCGCTGGAGTGCGAGCTGCACAGCACGCTCCGCATCGGGGACTCGACGGTGGTCTTCGGGCGCGTGGTGCACGTCGCCGTCGACGCGGCGCACGTGACCGGCGACGGCCACCCGGACATCACCCGCCTGCGCCCGCTGACCCGGCTGGGCCGGGACGAATGGGGCACCCTGGGCGACGTCCGCGCGATCGCCCGCGTGCCGTACCGGGGCTGAGCCGGCGCCGGAAACGGAACCGGGGCGGATCCCGTCGTACGGGACCCGCCCCGGCCGGGCGCGGCGAGCGGCGGGTCAGTGCCCGGACTCGCCCGCGTGCGGGCTGAGAACGTCCGTGCCGACCAGGACGAACAGCAGGACGCCGAGCGCGATCCGGTAGTACACGAACGGCATGAAGGACTTCGTCGTGATGAACTTCATGAACCAGGCGATCACCGCGTAGCCCACGCCGAACGCGACGAGCGTCGCGAAGACCGTCGGGCCCCACGACACGTGGCCGCCCTCGGTCGCGTCCTTCAGCTCGAAGACGCCGGAGGCGAGCACGGCGGGGATCGCGAGCAGGAACGAGTAGCGTGCGGCGGACTCGCGGGTGTAGCCCATGAGCAGACCGCCGGAGATCGTGGCACCCGAGCGCGACACGCCGGGGATCAGCGCCATCGCCTGGCAGAAGCCGTAGATCAGGCCGTCGCGGACGCCGAGGTCCTTCAGCGTCTTGCGCTCGCGGATGGCACGGTGCCGGCCGCCGAGCTCGTCGCGGGCGGCGAGCCGGTCGGCGACGCCGAGCACGACGCCCATCACGATGAGCGTCGTGGCGATGAGCCGCAGGTCGCGGAAGGGGCCCTCGATCTGGTCCTTGAGCGTGACGCCGAGGACGCCGATCGGGATCGAGCCGACGATCACCAGCCAGCCCATCTGGGCGTCGTGGTCGGAGCGCATGGACTTGTCCGTCAGTGACCGGCACCACGCCGTGACGATCCTGCCGATGTCCTTGCGGAAGTAGATCAGGACGGCGGTCTCCGTGCCGATCTGCGTGATCGCCGTGAAGGCGGCGCCCGGGTCCTCCCAGCCGGCGAACGCGGCGGTCAGCCGCAGATGCGCGCTGGAGGAGATCGGAAGGAACTCCGTCAGCCCCTGGACGAGTCCCAGGATGAACGCTTCGAACCAATTCATGGGGCTTGGGCCGTCCCGTTGTGCACTCGTGCGGTCATGAGGTCGAGCGCACTGTACCGCCCCGAGGTGACGCGTTCGTGATCAGGTGGCGTCGGCGGCGGTCCCTGTCCGGAACCACCCGTCCGCTCCCGGCGCGACCACGCCGCCGACGACACGTCAGGGAGCCGCGGCCGGCTCACGCTCCGGCACGGCCGGGGCGGCGGAGGCGGCCGGCGCCGGCCGCCGCAGCGCGTGCCGCTTCCGCCAGGCGACCACCGCCGCCGCCAGCCCGGACACCACGATGAAGCCCGCGGAGAACAGGAACGCCGGCGAACCCGGCTCGTCCGCCCGCGCGCCCGCCACCACGTAGGCGGCGGTGTTCGGGACCGTGCCGAGCGCCGTCGCCAGCAGGAACGGCACGTACCCCATGCGGGAGACCGCCGCGCAGTAGTTGGCGGCGGCGAACGGCACCCCCGGGAACAGCCGGATCGCCAGCATCGACCGGAAACCGTGCCGGCTCAGCTGCCCGTCCGCCGCCCGCACCCACCGCCCCCGCAGCAGCGGGCGCAGCGCGTCCTGCCCCAGCACCCGGCCCAGCGTGAACGACAGGCCCGCGCCCAGCACCGTCCCCGCGACCGCCGCCGTCAGACCCGCCGCCGACCCGAAGAGCGCGCCGGCCGCCAGGTTCAGCACCGGCCGGGGCACGAACGCCGCCGTGCACAGCCCGTACGCCACCGCGAACAGCAGCACCGCGCCCGCGCCGCCCGACCGCGGCCACCCCGAGGCGAGCAGCCGCTGCGGCTCGTACAGCAGCACCAGCGTCCCGGCGGTCAGCAGGACGAGCGCGAGCAGCGAGAGCCGCGCCCGGGGCGAGAGCAGGGCCCGGGAGCAGCGGACGGCGAACGGGTCCGTCGGCCGGGGCACGGGAGCGAGCATCCCGGGAGACTAACGGAGACTTCCGTATGATCGCCGTAATGTGCGCCATCTCCGGCTCCGGGGCCGCCGCCGTCACCGTCCCCGACAGCGAGCTCGCCGACGTCCTCCTCGACCGGCTCACCACGCTCTACCCCGCCGCCGGGAACCCCTTCCGCGCGCAGGAGATGGTCGCGTACATGAAGGGGGTCGCGCCCTT
The DNA here is from genome assembly GCF_042797055.1 of Streptomyces sp. NPDC057854. NCBI lineage: Bacteria > Bacillati > Actinomycetota > Actinomycetes > Kitasatosporales > Streptomycetaceae > Streptomyces > Streptomyces sp. NPDC057854. The sequence goes on along the minus strand of NZ_JBHVMF010000004.1, from coordinate 255,217 downwards.
CCTCGGCATCCGCTCGCCGGAGCGCCGCGCCCTCTCCCGCACCGTCCTCGACGGCACGCCGCGTCCCGGCGAGGACGACTGCGCCGCCGTCGCCCTGCGCTGCTTCGCCCTCCCCGAGCGCGAGTACCACTACTTCGCCGTCGACTACCTGCGCCGCCACGTGCGGCGCTGCTCGTCCGGCTTCCTGCCCGTCGCCCGCCGGCTCGTGACGACCGTCCCCTGGTGGGACACCGTCGACCACCTCGCCGCGCACGTCGTCGGCGGACTCGTCGCCGCCGACCCCGCGCTGGCCGGCGAGATGGACCGGTGGATCGACGACCCGGACCCCTGGATCGCCCGCACCGCCCTCCTCCACCAGCTGCGCTTCAAGGACGGCACGGACGCGGACCGGCTCTTCGCGTACTGCCTGCGGCGCGCCGCCGACACCGACTTCTTCCTGCGCAAGGCGATCGGCTGGAGCCTGCGCGAGTACGCCAAGACCGCGCCCGGCGAGGTGCGGGCCTTCGTCGCCGACAACCGCTCCCTCTTCTCCCCGCTCTCCGTCCGCGAGGCCCTCAAGCACCTGTGAACCCGAAGGGGCACCCCGCCGCGACCGGAGCGCGTCGGCTGCGCGACACTCGGGCCATGAGCGACAAGGGGACGCCCACGGGCGAGGTTGCGGCAGCGGGAACGGCGGGCGGCAGGACGGCACTGGTCCTCGGGGCGGGCGGACTCGTCGGCGCCGCCTGGGAGGTCGGGATCCTCCACGGACTCGCCGAGGCGGGCGTGGACCTCACCGGCGCCGACCTGGTCGTCGGCAGCTCCGCCGGCGCCGTCGTCGGCGCCCTCCTCACCTCCGGCACCACCACCCTCGCCGAGCTGTACGAGCGCCAGCTCGACGGCTCCGACACCGAACCGGCCGTCCGCTTCGGCGCCGGCACCCTGCTCCGCTACACCCTCGCCGTCCTCACCTCCCGCACCCCGGAGGCGTACGGGAGGAAGCTCGGCCGGCTCGCCCTGCGCGCCCGGACCGTGGACGAGGCCACCCGCCGGGCCACCGTCGCGAAGCGGCTCGGCGACGTCACCGAGTGGCCCGCCGGCGGCCGGCTCCGGCTGACCGCCGTCGACGCGGAGACCGGCGCGCTCGGCGTCTTCGACGGGCGCGCCGGCGGACCCGGCGGCGCCGGCGCGGGGCTCGTGGACGCGGTGACGGCCAGCTGCGCGATCCCCGGTGCCTGGCCGCCGGCGACCCTCGCCGGACGGCGCTGGATCGACGGCGGCATCCACTCCACCGCCAACGCCCACCTGGCGGCCGGCTGGGAGCGCGTGGTCGTCGTCGCGCCCAACGCGATGGGCAACAAGGCCGTCCACGCCCCCGCCCGCCAGGCCGGCGACCTCATCGCCGCCGGCGCCCTCGTCAAGGTGATCACCCCCGGCGAGGACGCCAAGGCCGTGATCGGCGCCCGCGCGCTCGACCCCGCCCAGCGGGGCGCCGCCGCCCGTGCCGGACGGGCCCAGGCCGCCGCGCACGCCCGGTCCGTCGCCGCCGTGTGGACGGGCTGACGGGAGCCGCCCGCCGGCCGGGCTGGACAATGAACGGGTGAACGAGCAGATCCCCGTCCTGCGCGAGGTGGACCACGGCACCGCGCGCCTCATGCCCGACGTGGACCGGGAGCGGGCCTGGCTCCTCACGGTCGACGGCGCGCCGCAGTCGTACGTCGACCTCGACGCCCCCGGCCACCTGGAGTTCGAGTACGCCCGCAGGCTCGGGCACGTCGTCGACGGCGCCGCCGCCGCGGGCGCGCCGCTCGACGTGCTCCACCTCGGCGGCGGCGGCCTCTCACTGCCCCGGTACGTCGCCGCCACCCGCCCCGGCTCGCGCCAGGACGTCGTCGAGGCGGACGGCGGACTCGTCGCCCTGGTCGCCGAGCACCTGCCGCTGCCCGAGGGCTCCGGCGTCACCGTGCACACCGCCGACGCGCGCGCCTGGCTGGAGGCGGCACCCGCCGCCTCCGCCGACCTGATCGTCGGCGACGTCTTCGGCGGCTCGCGCGTCCCGGCGCACCTCACCTCGCTCGCGTACGCCCGCGAGCTCCGGCGCGTGCTGCGCCCGGGCGGCATCTACGCGGCCAACCTCGCCGACGGGGCGCCGTTCGCCTTCCTCCGGGGCCAGCTCGCCACCTTCGCGGCGGTCTTCCCCGAACGGGCGCTGATCGCCGAGCCGGCGGTGCTGCGCGGCCGGCGCTTCGGGAACGCGATCCTGGTCGCCTCCGACGCGACCCTCGACGTCCCCGGCCTCACCCGGCGGACCGCCGGGGACGCCTTCCCGGCGCGCGTGGAGCACGGGGAGGCGCTCCGCCGGTTCACCGGGGACACCGCCCCGGTCGACGACGCCGGGGCGGTCGGGTCACCCGTTCCGCCCGAGGGCGCCTTCGGCATCGGCTGAGGCGCGCGGCCCGGGCGGCGCCCCGCCCGCGTCGTCCGCCGGCGTGCCGGTCCCGGGGGCGGCGTCGCCCTTCGCCGCCGTGAGGCCGTGCGGCCGCCGCGTCATGTTGCGTACGTCGGGGACGAGCAGGACGAGCGCGGTGACGAGGGTCATCAGCGCGGCCGCGCCCCACAGCGACTCGGTCCGGCCGAACGCGGTCTCGGCCGGACCGGCGAGCGCCGTCGACAGCGGCAGCAGCGCGGTCGAGCCGAACCAGTCGTAGGCGGAGACCCGGGACAGCTTCTCCTCCGGGATCTCCTGGTGCATCGTCGTCATCCAGGAGACGCCGAAGATCTCCATCGCCACACCGCTGGCGAACATCACCGCGGTGAGCCCCAGCGGATGCAGCGGGACGGCCAGCGCCGCCGACGGCAGGGCGATCGGGAAGACGCCGAGCGTGCCGACGAGGAGCATCCGCCGCGGCTTCCACCGCGTCATCAGGATCGCGCCGGCGACCGTGCCCACGCCGTAGCCGGCCAGCGCGATGCCCCACGGGGTGGCGCCGCCGAGCTCGTCCCGGGCGACCAGCGGCCCGTACACCGACTCGACCGCGCCGATCAGCGCGACCACGACCGAGAACTGGGCGACGATCGACCAGAGCCACGGGCGGCCGATGAACTCCTGCCAGCCCTCGCGCAGATCGGCGAAGAGGCCGCCGCCGGGCTTGCGCTCCGGGATGCCGCTGACGTCGAGGAACGCCCGCAGCGCGCCCGCCACGGCGAACGCGGCGGCGTCGACGGCGAGGACCCAGCCCGGCCCGACGAAGGCGACGAGCGCGCCGCCGAGCGCGGCGCCGCCGATGCCCGCGCCGTGCATCGCCATCCGGTAGAAGGCGAAGGCGCGGCTCGCCTGCTCGCCCGTGACGGTGGACATGAGCATGCCCTCGGCCGCGGGGTTGAAGAACGCCTGCCCGGTGCCGCAGAGCGCGGTGAGCACCATCATGTGCCAGATCTCGGCGGTGCCGGAGAGCACCAGGACGGCGAAGATGGCCTGCGAGACGAAGTTGAGCGCGTTGGCCGCGACCATCACCCGGTGCCGGGGTATGCGGTCGGCCACCGCGCCGCCGATGAGCAGGAAGAGCACGAGCGGCAGGAAGCGGGCCATCGCGACGATGCCCACGTCGCCCGCGTCGCCGCCGGACTCGAAGACGGCCCAGGTGGTGGCGATCAGGGCGCCGTGGGCACCGAGGCTGGTCACGATGGTGGCGGCGGTGAGCAGCACGTAGTTGCGCCCGGCCCATTCGGGCCGGCGGGTGCCGCGGGGGGAGGCGGGGCTTTTCGTCACTCCCGGACTATCCCCGCCGCCTCCCGTTCCTGCCAAACCGAATTCCCGTCAGGTCTTCGGGGTGAGCCGGACCGTGGAGAGGATCTTCTTGATCGTCGCGTCGGGCAGCTCGTCCTTCACGCCGTCGGCCGCGTAGAGCACGAAGCTGGAGAAGTCGTTCTCGGCGTTGAGGAAGCTGAAGGCGACCGACTTGCCGTCGGTGTCGCACTTGTTGCGCTTCTTCACGTTCCCGACGGTGGCGGTGGACATGCTGCCCTTGAGGCCGGACGCGGTGGTGAACGGCACGGCCTTCGTCACCTTGACCGTCTTCTCGGGCATGTGCTGGGCGAACGCGGCCCACACCCAGATGCCGGCCTGGCCCTGCGCGGCGCTCGCGGTGTCCTTGGCGCCCTGGTTGCCCTTGGTGCCCGCCGCGGCGAGGCCGGTGTCCTCGGGGCTGCCGTTCTTGTCCGAGTCGACGGAGCACCACTTGCTCTTGAGGTCGGCCGGGGCAGACATGACGACGATGGGGCTGCCGTCGCCCTTCTTGGCGTCCTCGAAGCCCACGCGCATGCTCGGCTTGCCGACCTCCCACTCCGGCGGGACGTCGAACAGCGTGCCGTACGTCGGGTTGTGGACGACCTTCCAGCCCGGGATCGTGGGCTGGTACGTCGTGCCGTCGCGCGGGTTGTCGAGCTCGGGGGTGGCGCCGCCGGTCGGCTCGGACGCGCCGGTGGAGGGCGTGGCGGTGCCGGTGGGCGGGGCCGAGGCGGTGGCCGGCGGCTTGTCGGCGACGTTCTCGCCGCCGTCGTCCTTCAGGACGAGGAAGGCGGTGACGCCCGCGGCGACGACCACGGCGGTCGCGGCGGCGATCGCGATGAGCGTCGTCCGCCCGCCGCGGCCCCCGCCGCCCGGGCCCTGCGGCGGGACGGAGCCGGGCACCTGGTACTGCGGCACGGTCGGCTGCTGGTACGGGTTGGGCTGCGGGTATCCCGGCTGCGCCTGGCCCTGCGGGTAGCCCGGCTGGACCGGCTGCTGCCAGCCGCCCTGCTGCGGGTACCCGGGCTGGGTCGGCTGCTGGTACGGGTTCGGCTGCTGGTACCCCGGCTGCTGGTACGGGTTCTGGTTCTGGTCCTGCGGGTTCTGCTCGCCCCCGGGCGGCTGCTGTCCTGGCCACATGGGCCGTAACGATAGAGGGGCGGCGGCGGGGCGGCCATGCCCGGGCCCCTCGGACGGGGGAGCCGGCCGGCCCCGGGATGGCGGGACGGTGTCCGGGCGGCGGCGCGACCGAGGCGCCGGCAGCGGCGTGACCGAGACATCGGCAGAGGCATGGCCAAGACATCTACTCGTGGGTAACATCACGGTCCATGAGCGCAGACCAGATGTCCGTCGGCGACATGCTCGCCGCCACGGTCCCCATGGCCGGAACCCTCAACCTGGAGTTCCTGGAGACCACCGCCGAGCGCGCCGTCGTGCGCCTGCCCGACCAGCCCGCGTACCACAACCACGTCGGCGGCCCGCACGCCGGCGCCATGTTCACCCTCGCCGAGTCCGCCAGCGGCGCCATCGTGCTCGCGGCCTTCGGCGACCAGCTCGGCCGGGCCGTGCCCCTCGCCGTCAACGCCGAGATCGCGTACAAGAAGCTCGCCATGGGTGTCGTCACCGCGACCGCCACCCTCGGCCGTCCGGTCGCCGACGTCGTCGCCGAGCTCGACGCCGGGCAGCGCCCCGAGTTCCCGGTCCGCATCGACATCACCCGCGAGGACGGCGCCGTCACCGGCGAGATGACCGTCCTGTGGACCCTGCGGCCCAACGCTCCGGCCAAGTAGGCCGAGCGGGCCGAGCGGCGGGCGCGGGATCCGTGCCCGCCGCCAGGCCCGCGCCGCCGTGGGGGAGGGTTCTCGTCCCAGGGGTGCTATCCGGCCAAAGTATTGACGTGTACCTGACAATCCACGGAGCCCGTGGGACCTTTCATGGCGCGCACATCCCACAAGGAAGCGGCCAGAAGGAGCGACATGCGGCAGATATCGGCACTCACCTGTGTCACCGCCCTGATCATCGCGGCCACCGCCGGAGCGGCCACGGCGGCGCACGCCTCCGGACCCGCGGCGACCCAGCAGGTCGACGGCGTGATCGTGGTCTCGGGCAGCACCTGCACCTGGACCGGCGCCCGGACCAGCGCGAACCCGCCCGCCTCGCTGACCATCGACCGCAGCAGCATCAACGCCCCCGGCGGCAACCTGAGCTGCAGCGGAGGCATCACCGCCGTCCTCAACAACAACCCCACCGTCACCTTCGACGACGCGGCCGGCCTGGCCAGGGCCGACGTCATCGACATCACCGGCACGCAGTACGGCATCTCCTGCCGCTACAAGGCGAGCAACGTGCTGCTCAACCGGGACGGCACCACCCGCCGGTACGTGAACCAGGCGTTCACCGCCACGAAGACCTCCGGCGGCTTCCTCTGCCCGGGATCGGTCACCACCGCCGCCGGCGACGCCTCCCTGCTCTTCCGCTGACGGACGGCCGGCGCGCGACGCCCGCGCCCCCGACCCCCGCCCTTCGGGTGGGGGTCGGACGCGTCCCGGGGCGGCGGCGCGGCGGCGGGGGAGGCGTCCGACACACTGCGCACGGGGGCCGGACCGGCGCCGTGCCGTGCCGTCCGGCCGCGGCCCCCGCACCGGGCCGCCGCGGCAGGCGGCCGTCCGTCCGCGCCCAGGAGCCGCCGCGTGTCCGACGAGACGACGCCCCCCGACCAGCCCGCCACCCCCGGACCCGAAGCCGCCCCGGGCGAAACCCGGCGGGGCCACGCGCGCGTGCGCGCCCGCGTCCGTCTCTCCCGCCGGGCGCTGCTCCTCGCCCTCGCCGGCGCAGGCGCCGTCGCCGGCACCCCGACGCTCGCCCGCGCCGCCGCGTCCCCCGGCCGCGCCGCCCCCGCCACGCGCACCGGCCCGCCCGCGACCCGCGTCGACGACCTCCTCGCCCGCCTCACCCTCGACGAGAAGATCTCCCTTCTGCACGGCGCCCCCGACCCCGCGAGCCTCGGCCAGGCCGGCCACGTGCCCGGCGTGCCCCGGCTCGGCATCCCGCCGCTGCGCCTCGCCGACGGACCCGCCGGCATCCGCGTCGCCCGCACCGCCACCGCGCTGCCCGCGCCGGTGATGCTCGCCGCCGCCTTCGACCCCGGCCTCGCCCGCGCGTACGGGCGCGTGCTCGGCCGCGAGGGCCGCGCCCTCGGCCAGGACGTGCTGCTCGCGCCCATGGTCAACCTCATCCGCACCCCGTACGCCGGCCGCAACTTCGAAACCTTCTCCGAGGACCCGCTCCTCTCCGCCGACCTCGTCGCCGAACTCGTCCGCGGCGTCCAGGCCGAGGGGCTCGTCGCCACCGTCAAGCACTTCGCCCTCAACAACCAGGAACGCGACCGCGACTCCGTCGACGTCCGCGCCGACGCCCGCACCGCCCACGAGACCGAACTGCGCGGCTTCGAGGCCGCCGTGAAGGCCGGCGCCGGCGCCGTCATGGCCGCGTACAACAAGGTCGACGGCGTCCACGCCGCCGAGAGCCCCGCCCTCCTCACCACCGTCCTGCGCGACCGCTGGGGCTTCGACGGCTGGGTCATGAGCGACTGGGACGCCGTCCACACCACCGCCGGCGCGCTCACCGCGGGCCTCGACATGGAGATGCCGGGCGGCGCCCGGTACGGCGCCCCGCTCCGCGACGCCGTCCGCGCGGGCCGGATCCCCGAGGCCGCTGTCGACCGGGCCGTTCGCCGGATCCTCGCCGTACGCGACCGGCTCGGGCTGCTCGACGCGCCCCCGGCACCCCGCCCGGCGCGCGACGCCGCCTCCGGGGCGCGGCTCGCGCTGCGCGTCGCCACCGCCGGAGCCACCCTGCTCCGCAACGAACGCGCCGCCCTGCCGCTCACCGGCGCCGCCGCCCGCTCGCTCGCGGTCATCGGCCCCACCGCCGCCGTCCCCTTCGTCAGCGGCGGCGGCAGCGCGCACGTCGTCCCCGACGCCGCCGCCCGCCCCCTCGACACGATCCGCGCCCGCGCCGGGGCCGGCGCCACCGTCACGTACGCCACCGGCGAGGACCTGTTCGGCCGCCCCCTGCCCGCCCTCACGCCCGCGCTCGACCTCGACGCGGTCGGGGTCGCGGCCGGAGCCGAGTGGAGCCGTACCGCCACGCTCACCGTCACCGAGGCCGACGAGTGGACCTTCCTCGTCCACTACAGCGGCACCCGCCCCACCGTCACCCTGGACGGCACCGAACTCTTCCCCGTCCGCCAGGGCGTCGCCGAGTATTTCGCCGGCGGCCTCCTGGCCGCCGCCCCCGACGGCCTCGCCGTCCGCCGCGCCACCCTGCGCCTCGCCGCCGGACCGCACACCCTCTCCGTCACCGCGCGCGGCGGCACGGACGGGCAGCTGTTCCGCCTCCGCGCCGTCACCGGCGCCCGGCGGCGCGCCGATCTCGACGAAGCCGTCCGCCACGCGCGCGTGGCGCACGCCGCCGTCGTGTTCGCGTACGAGGACGCCACCGAGGGCCAGGACCGCACGAGCCTCGCCCTCCCCGGTCACCAGCAGGCACTCATCGAGGCGGTGACCGCGGTCAACCCGCGCACGACCGTCGTCCTCAACACGTCGTCCGCCGTCACCATGCCCTGGCTGGACCGGACCGCCGCCGTCCTCCAGATGTACTACCCCGGCCAGGAGGGGGCGGCGGCGACCACCGCCGTGCTCTTCGGCGACGCCGACCCCGGAGGCCGCCTCACCCAGACGTTCCCCGCCGCCGAGGACCGCCACCCGACCGCCGGCGACCCGCGCCGCTACCCGGGACGCGACGGGATCGAGGAGTACTCCGAAGGCGTCCACATCGGCCACCGCTGGTACGAGAAGGAGGGCGTCGCCCCGCTCTTCCCCTTCGGCCACGGCCTGTCGTACACCACCTTCGCCTACACGGACCTCACCGCCGCGCCCGTGGCCGGCGGCACCGGGGGCGTCGACGTCACCTTCACCGTCCGCAACACCGGCCGCCGCGCCGGCGTGGACGTCCCCCAGGTGTACCTCGGCCCCGCGCCCGGCCTCGCCGCGCGCGGCGTCGACCAGCCCGTCTCCGTCCTCGCCGGCTACCGGCGCGTCGAACTCGCCGCCGGCGAACGGCGCCGCGTCACCGTCCACCTCACCGCCCGCACCCTCTCCTCCTGGGACCCCGCCCGCGACGGCTTCGTCCTCGGAACCGGCCGCCGTGACCTGCGCGTCGGCCGCTCGGCGGCGGATCCCGGGCTGCGCACCACGGTCGAGGTCCGGCAGGTCTGAGCGGGTAGGCTGCCCCGGCGTGCCCGACGCGGGGCACGCCACCGCAGCGGCCCGCGACCGGGGCCGCGCAGGCACCACGGGAGGACCGCGTTGCACGTCCAGGAGTGGCTGGAGACGATTCCGCCCGTCGCCGTCTACGCACTGGTGGGGGTGGTGATCGGGCTGGAGAGCCTCGGCATCCCGCTCCCCGGCGAGATCGTCCTCGTCAGCTCGGCGCTGCTGGCCTCGCAGCACGGCGACATCAACCCGTACGTGCTCGGCGGCTGTGCGACCGCCGGTGCGATCATCGGCGACTCCATCGGGTACGCCATCGGCCGCAAGGGCGGCCGGCCGCTGCTCGCCTGGCTGGGCGGCAAGTTCCCCAAGCACTTCGGCGAGGCGAACATCGCCCTCGCCGAACGCTCCTTCCAGAAGTGGGGCATGTGGGCGGTCTTCTTCGGCCGCTTCGTCGCCCTGCTGCGGATCTTCGCCGGCCCCCTCGCGGGCGTGCTGCAGATGCCGTACTGGAAGTTCCTCGTCGCCAATGTCTTCGGCGGCATCCTGTGGGCGGGCGGCACCACCGCCGTCATCTACTCCGTCGGCGTCGTCGCCGAGGCGTGGCTGAAGCGCTTCTCCTGGCTGGGCCTGGTGCTCGCGGTCCTCGTCGGCGTCACCTCGATGCTCGTCATCAAGAACCGCGCCAAGAAGGCCGCGGCGCAGGCGTCCAAGCAGGCGTCGGCGCAGGCGTCCGAGCGGCCGGTCGAGGCGCCGCGGCAGCCGGAACCCGTCGCCGCGGACTGAGGCGGGACGCGTTTTTCGGGAGGGGGGAGGGCGGTGCCGGGATCTGTCCCGGCACCGCCCTCCGACGCGTACGCGACCGGCCGTCAGCTCTCGTACGCCTCCGCGTGCTGCTTCGCCAGGTGGAGGTACATCTCGGCGTTCAGGCGGATGCCCGCCTGCTCCTCCTCCGTCAGCGGGCGGCGGACCTTCGCGGGGACGCCCGCGACGAGCGAGCCGGGCGGGACCTCCATGCCCTGCGGCACCAGCGCCTGCGCGGCCACGAGCGAGCCGGCGCCGATCCGGGCCCCGTTGAGCACCGTCGCGCCCATGCCGATGAGCACGTCGTCCTCGACGACGCAGCCGTGCACGGTCGCGTTGTGGCCGATGGTCACCCGGTCGCCGATGGAGACGGGGAAGCCGGGGTCGACGTGGACGGTGCAGTTGTCCTGGACGTTGGAGTCCTCGCCGACGGTGATGGGACCGCAGTCGGCGCGCAGCACCGCGTGGTACCAGACACCGGTCCGCGCCCCGAGCGTCACCTCGCCGAGCACGACCGAGGTGGGGGCCGTGAACGCGGTCGGGTCGACGACCGGCTCCTTGCCGCCGACGGCCTGGATCAACGCCTCTGCCATGGGGGTCACTCCTGGGTTCTCTCCGGCCCGTGCGGCCGTGGTGGTGTCGCGCCTTCCGGTTGCTCCCGCACCCTATGCCCGCGCCCATGACGGACATCACAGGGGACCGCGCCGGTCCGGCCCGACCCCGCCGACTACGGTGTCGGGGTGCCCAGAAACGGAAACACGTTCTCATCCCTCGCCGCCTGGCGGCGCCGGGTCGTCGCGCACGCACTCCAGGGCGGCCTGCGCTGGGCGCAGCAGGCCGGCGCGGTGACCGCGGAGCACCCGGGGAAGCTGCGCTTCCGGCGGCTGGGCGCGGGCACCCGGCTGGCGTTCCCGCAGGGGACGGTGTTCGGCGAGCGGTGGATCGAGATCGGCGAGTGCTGCATCATCGCCGAGCAGGTCACCCTGACCGCCGGCATGCTGCCGGGGCTCGACCTCGGCACGGAGACGGTCCTCACCCTGGGCGACGGCGTCGTGCTCGGCCGGGGCAGCCACGTCATCGCGGACACGACGATCACCATCGGCTCGGACACCTACTGCGGGCCGTACGTCTACATCACCTCGACCAACCACAGCTACGACGACCCGCACGAGCCCATCGGCCGTCAGTGGCCCCGCTCCGCACCGGTCTCGATCGGCCCCGGCTGCTGGCTGGGCACGGGGGCGGTGATCCTGCCGGGCGCGCGGATCGGCCGCAACGTGGTGGTGGCCGCCGGCGCGGTGGTGCGCGGGGAGGTGCCGGACCACGCGGTGGTCGCGGGCGCCCCGGCCAGGGTCGTACGGCGCTGGGATCCGGTGGACGGCTGGCAGCCGCCGCTCCGCACCCCGGCCCCGCGGCCGATCCCTCAGGACGTCACGCCCGAGCAGCTGGCGGCGCTGGCTGCGTGGGAGGTCCAGCGGGCGGAGGCCGCGGAGGCCGGCGGCGCGGCGCGGGCGGACGGGGTCGCCGGGGCGCCGGCCTCCTGAGCTGCTGAGGCGCGGCGCGTGCTCCTGAGGCGCGGCGCGAGTTCGCGAGGCGCGGCGCGGGCTTCCGAGGCGGGGCGCGCCCGGCCGCCTCAGCCGCCCGCGATGAGCACCGTGCCGACGAGCGCCAGGCCGGCGCCCGCCGCCTGGACGGCGCGGAGGCGTTCGCGCAGGACGCCGAAGGCGGCGAGCGCCGTCACCACCGGGTAGAGGCTCGCGAGGACGGCGGCCACGAGGACGGGCCCGCGCTGCGCGGCCAGCGCGTACGTGCCGTTCGCGGCGACGTCGGCGAGGCCCACGAACGCGAGCGCCGGCAGCGCGCCGCGGATCACCCGGAACCCGTCGGCGGGCAGCGCGCGGGCGCCGCGCCGCACGGAGAGCCACAGGGCCGCGCCGCCGACCGCCACATTGGTCACGCGCTGCACGAACAGCGCCAGAAACAGGCCGGTCAGCGTGGTCGACGCCTCCGCGATCAGCGCCATGACGGCGCCGAACCCGAACGCGGCGAAGAGCGTGAGCAGGACCGCCTGCCGCCGCACCGGCGCGCCGCGCAGCTCGGGGCCGCCCGCGAGGACGATGCCCACGACCGCCGCGGCGATGCCGCCGACCTGGAACAGCCCCGGCCGGTCGCCGAGCAGCAGCCCCACCGTCACGGGGACGACCACGCCGAGCGAGCCGAGCGGCGAGACGACGCCCATCGGGCCGAGCGCGAGCGCCTTGTAGAAGGCGAGCATGGCGGCCGGCCCGACGACGCCCGCCGCGACCGCGAACCACAGCTCGGGCCCGGCCTCGGTCCACGCCGCCGTGGCGACGACGACCGTGCCCAGGACGGCGACCGCGAGGCACTGCGAGACCACGACGACGGTGAGGGCGGGGATGCGGCGGGTGAGCAGCCCGCCCCCGAAGTCGGCGAACCCCCACAGCAGGGCGGTGGCCAGGGCGAACACGGCGGTCATGGGGTTCCTCGGGGGCGGGTACGGGGCTGGGCGGCACAGTACAGTGCAGTGCACAGTCGGGCGCACGTCACCGTAGTGCAGTCTGTTGAACCGTGTCATCGAGGATATTGGACGGAACGTGTCGGACCTCGACCAGCTGACCCAGTCGCTCGCCCGCAACCTGAAGCGCTGGCGCAACGAACGGGGCTTCACCCTGGACGCGCTCGCCGCCCGTTCCGGGGTCAGCCGCGGCATGATCATCCAGATCGAGCAGGCGCGGACGAACCCGAGCGTCGGCACCACCGTCAAGCTGGCCGACGCCCTCGGCGTCTCCATCACCACCCTCCTCGACCACGAGCAGGGCCCCCACGTCCGGCTGGTCCCGCCGGAGCAGGCCGTCCGCATGTGGTCCACCCCGGCCGGCAGCCACACCACGCTGCTCGTCGGCACCGAGGCCCGCGGCCCGCTCGAACTCTGGTCCTGGTCCCTGCAGCCGGGCGAGGGCAGCGCCTCCGACCCGCACCCGCAGGGCACCACCGAGCTGCTGCACGTCGTCGCCGGCGTGCTCACCCTGGTCGTCGACGGCGTCGCGCACACCGTCCCCGCCGGCACCTCCGCCGTCTTCGAGGCCGCGGCCCCGCACACGTACCGCAACGACGGCGAGGAGACGGTCGAGATGACCATGGCCGTCTCGATCCCGCCTGCGCGCTGAGACACCCGCGCGATCCCGCCGGCGCGCTGAGACACCCGCGTGGTCCCGCCGGCGCGCCGAGACATCCGCTCGATCCGCCCGCCTGCGAAGGCATGTGCCCGATCCGCCCGCCCGCTGAGACGCACGGCCGAGCGGCGGGCCGCAGCGGCTAGCGTGACGGACATGCGCGCACCCATCGGAGACTTCGACGACGCCCTGCCCGCCCCCGACTGCCTGGACCTGCTCACCCCGCCCGTCGCCGCGGCGGTCCGCGGCTGGAGCGGCCCGGTCCCCGCCGACCAGGTCCTGTACGTCGACACCGACCCCGCCATCGCCGACACCGCCGTCTTCGTCGAGCACCACGGCCCCGCGCTCCTCGACCAGTCCGCCAACTGCGTCGTCGTCGCCGGGAAGCGCGGCGAGACGACGACCCTCGCCGCGTGCGTGGTGAAGTCCGCGACCCGCGTGGACGTCAACGGCGTCGTACGCAGACACCTCGGCGCCCGCAAGGTGCGCTTCGCGCCGATGGACACCGCGACCGGCGACAGCGGCATGGAGTACGGCGGCATCACCCCGATCGGCCTCCCCGCCGACTGGCCGCTCCTCGTGGACGCCGCCGTCGTGGACACCCCGTGGGTCCTGGTCGGCAGCGGACGCCGCCGCGGCAAGATCATCCTCCCGGGCAAGGCATTCGCCCAGCTCCCGAACGCCGTCGTCCTGGAGGGGCTGGGCGTGCCCGCCGCCTGACAGCGCGCCGTACGACCGCCGTCGGACAGGAGGGGTCAGCCCAGGCGCGGGATCTCGATCGCGGGGCAGCGGTCCATCACCATGTCGAGCCCGGCGTCCGTCGTGCGGGCGTACGCCGCCTCGTCGACGACGCCGAGCTGGAACCACACCGCCTTCGCGCCGATCTCCCGCGCCTCGTCGGCGACCGCGCCGGCGAGGTCGCTGTTGACGAAGACGTCCACGACGTCGACCGGGAAGGGGATGTCGGCGAGGGAGGCGTAGCCCGGCTCGCCGTGGACCGTCTCCGCCTTCGGATGGACCGGAACGATCCGCTTGCCGAAGCGCTGGAGGACGGCGGCCACCCCGTAGGCGGCGCGCTCCCGGTTGGACGACAGGCCCACGATCGCCCACGTGTCACCCGTGCCCGTCAGGATCCGGCGTACGGTCTCCTCCTCGGAACGCTCCGTCGCCTCGCCGGTCGTGGTGTCGACGCTCATCCTTGGTTCCTTCTTTCCGTCCGTCTGCCGCCCCGGCGGGGCTTCTGCCGTCTGGGGAACCCGCCGGGGCGGCAGATCCTTCCCGCCCGCCTGGACGCAGGATCGTTCCCGCCGGCGGGGCACTGCCCGGCGAAGGCGCCGCTCCCGGCACGTAGGCTGGCGGAATGCAGGAGCAGTACCGCACGCCGGCCCGCGAGGGCGTCCACGAGACCGAGATCAACCGCTCGCGCTTCCTCTGCGCGATCGCACCGGTCGCCGACGAACAGGAGGCGCAGGAGTTCGTGGCGCGGATCCGCCGCGAGCACCCGACGGCCACGCACAACTGCTTCGCGTACGTCCTCGGCGCCGACGCCTCCGTCCAGAAGGCGAGCGACGACGGCGAACCCGGCGGCACCGCCGGCGTCCCCATGCTCCAGATGCTGCTCCGCCGCGAGATGCGGTACGTCGCCGCCGTCGTCACCCGCTACTACGGAGGCGCGAAACTGGGCGCGGGCGGCCTGATCCGCGCGTACGGCGGCGTCGTCGGCGAAGCCCTCGACGAACTCGGCACCGTCACCCGCCGGCGCTACCGCCTCGCCACCGTGACCGTCGACCACCAGCGGGCCGGAAAGCTGGAGAACGACCTGCGCTCGACCGGCCGCGCCGTGCGCGACGTGCGGTACGCCGACGCCGTCACCCTGGAGATCGGCCTCCCCGACGCCGACGTGCCCGCCTTCCGCGCATGGCTCGCCGACGCCACCGCCGGCACCGCCACCATGGAACTCGGCGGCGAGGCGTACGGCGACGCCTGACCCTCCCGCCGGACCGGCGGCCGTATCCCCCCCATGTGGCCCCGCCCACACCCTCCGCCGGGTTAGCGTGGTGCCCGCACATGTGGCGGGCGCACACGTGCGGCGCACACACGGCACAGACGCCGACGGCAGCAGCCACATCAGCGGTAACAGGCGACAACAGCGGCAACAGCAGCAACAGCGGTAACAGCGACATCAGGGGCGAGGGGCGGCACGCGCATGCGGGGTGGGACGACGACGTGAGGTTCCTGCACACCTCGGACTGGCACCTCGGCCGGTCCTTCCACCGCGTCGGCCTCCTCGACGCCCAGGCCGCCTTCCTCGACCACCTCGTCGCCACCGCCCGCGACCGCGAGGTGGACGCCGTCCTCGTCGCCGGCGACGT
This sequence comes from Streptomyces sp. NPDC057854, assembly GCF_042797055.1. Lineage (NCBI taxonomy): Bacteria > Bacillati > Actinomycetota > Actinomycetes > Kitasatosporales > Streptomycetaceae > Streptomyces > Streptomyces sp. NPDC057854. Next base: position 239,808 of record NZ_JBHVMF010000004.1, on the reverse strand, counting down.
CTACGACCGCGCCGTGCCGCCGCTGGCCGCCGTCGAACTCTTCGACCGCGCCCTGCACCGGCTCGCCGAGGCGGACGTGCCCACGGTCATGATCTCCGGCAACCACGACTCCGCCCGCCGCCTCGGCGTCGGCGCCGGACTCCTCGGCCGCGCCGGCATCCACCTCCGTACGGACCCGGCAGGCATCGGCACCCCCGTCGTCCTCACCGACGCCCACGGCGACGTCGCCCTCTACGGCCTGCCGTACCTGGAACCCGCGCTCGTCCGCGAACAGCTCGGCGCCGCCAAGTCCGGCCACGAGGCCGTGCTCGCCGCCGCCATGGACCGCGTCCGCGCCGACCTCGCCGCACGCCCCGCCGGCACCCGCTCGATCGTCCTCGCCCACGCCTTCGTCGCCGGCGGCGCGCCCAGCGACAGCGAACGCGACATCACCGTCGGCGGCGTCGCCGCCGTCCCCGCCGGCGTCTTCGACGGCGTCGACTACGTGGCCCTCGGCCACCTCCACGGCTCCCAGACCCTCACCCCGCGCGTGCGCTACTCCGGCTCCCCGCTCGCGTACTCCTTCTCCGAGGCCGGGCACCGCAAGACGATGTGGCTGATCGACCTCGGCGCCGACGGGGCCGTCACCGCCGCCGAACGCGTCGACTGCCCCGTGCCGCGCCCCCTCGCCCGCCTCCGGGGCCGCCTCGACGACCTCCTCGCCGACCCCGCCCACGACCGGCACCGGGACTCCTGGATCGAGGCCACCCTCACCGACGCCGTACGCCCCCACGACCCGATGGCCCGGCTCACCGCACGCTTCCCGCACACGCTCCACCTCGTCTTCGAGCCGGACCGCGCCGACACCGACCCCCTCGCCTCCTACGCCCAGCGGCTCCGCGGCCGCAGCGACCAGCAGATCGCCGAGGACTTCGTCAGCCACGTCCGGGCCGGCGGCGGACTCGACGCCGCCGAACGGACCGTGCTGTACGGCGCCTTCGACGACGTCCGCGTCGACGCCGCCACCACCGAGCGCGAGGGGGGCCGATGAGGCTGCACCGGCTGGAGATCACCGCCTTCGGTCCCTTCGCGACCACCCAGACCGTCGACTTCGACGCCCTGTCCAGCGCCGGGCTCTTCCTCCTGCACGGACCGACCGGCGCCGGCAAGACGTCCGTCCTCGACGCCGTCTGCTTCGCCCTGTACGGAAGCGTGCCCGGCGCCCGCCAGGCCCCCGGCACCACCCTCCGCAGCGACCACGCGCCCGTGGACACCCCCACCGAGGTGCTGCTCGACCTGACCGTCGCCGGCCGGCGCCTGGAGCTCCGGCGCCGCCCCGCCCAGCCGCGCCCCAAGAAGCGCGGCGGAGGCTTCACCACCGAGAAGGCCCAGAGCACCCTGCGCGCGTACGACCCCGCCACGCGCGCGTGGACCGCCCTCAGCAAGTCCCACCAGGAGATCGGCGAGGAGATCACCCGGCTCCTCGGCATGAGCCGGGACCAGTTCTGCCAGGTCGTGCTGCTCCCGCAGGGCGACTTCGCCCGCTTCCTGCGCGCCGACGCCGAGGCCCGCGGCAAACTCCTCGGCCGGCTCTTCGACACCCGCCGCTTCGCCGCCGTCGAGGAACGCCTCGCCGAGCTGCGCCGCGCCGCCGCCCAGCGCGTCGAGCAGGGCGACGCCCGGCTGCTCGCGCTCGCCCACCGCATGGCCCAGGCCGCCGAGGGCCTGCCCGCCGCCCGTACCCCCGTCGACGGCAAGCCCGGCGAGCCCGGCCTCGCCGAGACCGTCCTCGCGTGGGGCGCCGTCGCCCGCACCGAGGCCCGCGAGGCCGCCGACATCGCCGCCGTACGCCTCGCCACCGCCGAACACGCCGAGGCCGAGGCCCGCGCCGCGGCCGAACACGCCCGGGACCTCGCCGCCCGCCAGGCCCGGCACGCCGACGCGCTGCGCCGCCGCGAGGCGCTCACCGCCCGGATCCCCGACCGGGACCGCGACCGGCGCGCCCTCGACCTCGCCCTCAAGGCCGAACGCGTCGCCCCCGCCCTCGCCCTGCGCCACGCCGCGGAACGCGAGCACGCCGCCGCCCTCGCCGCCCGCGCGTCGGCCCGCTCCCTGCTGCCCCCCGACCTCGCCGAGGCCCCGGCCGAACAGCTCTCCGCCCTGGAGAACCGGCTCCGCGAGGACCTCGGCGGCCTCGCCGCCGCCCGCCGCGCCGAGAGCCGCGCCGCCGAACTCGCCGCGGAACGCGACCACCTCGACCGCGAGGCCCGCGCCGACGAGGACGCCCTCCAGGAGGCGGCCGGCTGGCTCGCCGGCTGGGAGGCCCGGCGCGCCGCCCTCCAGCAGCGCGTCGACACCGCGCAGGAGGCCGCCGCCCGCGCCGAACAACTCGCCGGCCGGCTCGAACCCCTCCGCCTCCGACTCGCCGCCGCCCGCCGCCGCGACAGCCTCGCCCGCGGCCTGGCCCGCGCCGAGGAGCTGTACGCCGCCGCCCGCGAGCGCCGCAACACCGCCCACGAGACCTGGCTCGACCTCAAGTCCCGCCGCCTGCGCGGCATCGCCGCCGAACTCGCCGCCGCTCTCGCCGACGGCGACGCCTGCCAGGTGTGCGGATCCACCAGCCACCCCGCCCCGGCCGTCGCCACCGCCGACCACGTCGACCGGGCCGCCGAGGAGGCCGCGTACGCCCGGTACACGGAGGCCGACGACGCCGGCCGCGCCGCCGAACGCGAACTCGCCGGCACCCGCGAAGCACTCGCCGCCGCCCGCGACGAGGTCCAGTCCCTCGCCGCCCCCGGACAGGCGCAGCAGAGCCAGCCCTCGGTCGCCGAACTCGCCGAACAGGCCGACGCACTCGCCGCCCGCCACGCCGAGGCGCACGCGCTCGCCGCCCAGACCCACGCCGCGCGCGAGGCACTGGCCCGGGCCGAGCGCGAACACGAGGAACGCGCCGCCGCCCAGCGCGAGGCGGAACGCCGGGTCGCCGCCCGCACCTCGCAGCGCGAAGCCGTCGAACGGCAGCGCGCCGCGCTCGCCGAGGACGTCGCACGGGGACGCGGCGCGTTCGCCACCGTGGCCGAACACGCCGACCGGCTGGAGCGGCGCATCGCCCTCCTGGCCGACGCCGCCGGAGCCGTACGCGACGAGGAACTGGCGGCCGACCGCCTGAAGAAGGCCGACGCCCAGCTCGCCGACGCCGCCTACCGCGCCGGATTCGCCACCCCCGCCGAAGCCGCCGCCGCCCTCCTCGACGAGCACGCCCGCCGCGCCTGCCAGCAGCGGCTCGACGTCTGGCAGGCCGAGGCCGCGGCCGTCGCCGACCGGCTCGCCGAACCCGGCGTCCAGGAGGCCGCCGCGCTCCCGCCGGCCGACCCGGCTGCCGCCGAAGCCGTCCACGCCGCCGCGGAACGCGCGCTGCGGGCCGCCGGCGCCGCGCTCTCCGCCGCCCGCGACCGGGTCACCGGCCTCGCCGGCCTCGCCCGCCAGGCCGTGACCGAGACCCGGACCCTGGGCCCGCTCCGTACCGCACACGACCGGGTGGCGCGACTCGCCGGACTCACCGCCGGCACCTCCGCCGAGAACGAACGGCGCATGCGCCTGGAGTCGTACGTCCTCGCCGCCCGGCTCGAACAGGTCGCCGAGGCCGCCTCCGCCCGCCTCCAGCGGATGTCGTCCGGCCGCTACACCCTCGTCCACTCCGACGCGCGCTCCGGCGCCCGCCGCAGCGGCCTCGGACTGCACGTCGTCGACGCCTGGACCGGCAACGAACGCGACACCGCCACCCTCTCCGGCGGCGAGACGTTCTTCGCCTCGCTCGCGCTCGCCCTCGGCCTCGCCGACGTCGTCACCGACGAGGCCGGCGGCGTCCGCCTCGACACCCTCTTCATCGACGAGGGCTTCGGCAGCCTCGACGACCAGACCCTCGACGAGGTCCTGGACGTCCTCGACTCGCTGCGCGAACGGGACCGCAGCGTCGGCATCGTCAGCCACGTCGCCGACCTGCGCCGCCGCATCCCCGCCCAGCTGGAGGTCACCAAGTCCCGCCACGGTTCGGCGGTGCGCCTCCGCACCGGCGGCGACGTGCTCAGCGGCTGACGGCGCGGCGGGGGAGCGGCGACGAGTACACGACGCTGGTCGTCACCGACCCGAGCGTGCCGATCTTCCCGGAGATCTCTTCCAAGTGCCGCATCGACCGGGCGGCGACCTTGATGACGAAGCAGTCGTCGCCGGTCACGTGGTGCGCCTCCAGCACCTCGGGCGTGGCGGCGACCAGGTCGTGGAACGGCTTGTAGTTGCCGGTGGGGTAGCGGAGCCGTACGAACGCGAGGATCGGCAGCCCCAGCCGCTCGTGGTCCACCACCGCGGTGTACCCGGTGATCACCCCGGCCTCCTCCAGGCGCCGCACCCGCTCCGTCACCGCCGACGGCGACATGGAGACCGCGCGGGCCAGTTCGGCGTAACTGGCGCGGCCCTGGGCCTGGAGGGCGTCGAGGATGCGCCAGTCGGTGGCGTCCGGGGTGTAGTCGTTCATGACCCCGAGCCAACAGGGCTTTCCCCGGCGGATCAACCCTTCCGCCGGGGAAACCCGTCACGACACGCCGTCAGAGCCGGGAGATCTCGTCCACGAGATCGTCCAGGCCCAGCGGACCCTGGCTCAGCGCGGCCATGTGCCACGCCTTCGCGTCGAAGGCGTCGCCGTGCGCCGCGCGGGCGCGCTCGCGCCCGAGCAGCCACGCCCGCTCGCCCAGCTTGTAGCCGATGGCCTGCCCCGGCATCGACAGATAGCGGGTCAGCTCGCTCTCCACGAACGCCGGCGGCCGGCTGCTGTGCCGCTGGAAGAACTCCTGCGCCAGCTCCGGCGTCCACCGCTCGCCCGGGTGGAACGGCGAATCCGCCGGGATCTCCAGCTCCAGGTGCATGCCGATGTCGACGATCACCCGGCAGGCCCGCATCATCTGCGCGTCCAGATAGCCGAGCCGCCGCTCCGCGTCCGGCAGGAAGCCGAGCTCGTCCATCAGCCGCTCCGCGTACAGCGCCCAGCCCTCCGCGTTCGCGCTGACCATGCCGATGGTGGCCTGGTAGCGCGAGAGGCTGTCGGCGACGTGCACCCACTGCGCGATCTGCAGGTGATGCCCGGGAACGCCCTCGTGGTACCAGGTCGACACCAGGTCGTACACGGGGAACCGGGTCTGCCCGTCCACCGGCAGCCAGGTGCGGCCGGGGCGCGAGAAGTCCTCGGAGGGACCGGTGTAGTACGGGGCGGCGGCGCCGCCCGCCGGGGCGATCCGGGACTCCACCTTCCGCACCCGCTCGGCGAGTTCGAAGTGGGTGCCGTCGAGCGCCTCGATCGCCTCGTCCATCAGCCCCTGCAGCCACGCGCGGACCTCGTCGACGCCCTCGATGTGGGTGCCGTGCTCGTCGAGGTGCGCGAGCGCCTCCCACGGGTCGGAGCCGGGCAGGATCCGGTCGGCCTCGGCGCGCATCTCGCCGAGCAGCCGGTGGTACTCGGACCAGCCGTACGCGTACGCCTGGTCGAGGTCCAGGTCGGTGCCGTTGAAGTACCGGCTCCAGCGCCGGTAGCGGTCGCGGCCCACGGTGTCGGGGGCGTCGGCGACGGCGGGCGCGTACACGTCGCGCATCCAGTCCCGCAGCGCGGCGACGGCACCGTTCGCCTCGGCGGCGGCAGCGGCGAGATCGGTACGCAGCACCTCCGGGAGCGCGTCGGGGCGCGCCGCGGCGAACTGCTCGAACCAGCCCGGCTCGCCGTCCCCGCCCGCCCAGTCGGTGAGCTGGCCGACGAAGGTGGCGGTGGCGCGCGGCCCGCCGAAGAGCTTCCGCTCCAGACCCAGCGCGAGCGACGCCCGGTACCCCTCCAGCGCGGCCGGGACGGCCCGCAGCCGCTGCGCGACGGCCGTCCAGTCGTCCTCGGTCTCCGTGGGCATCACGGTGAACACGATCCGGACGCTGTGCACGGGCGAACGCATGTTGCTGACCGCGCACAGACCCTCGTCGGCGTCGTGCACGGCCAGTTCGGCCGTCAGCCGCTCCCGGAGCAGACGGGCGCAGCGCCGCTCGGCGTCGCTGTCCGCGCCCGGGTTCCGTTCGGCCTCGTCGAGCAGGGCGAGGGTCCGGCGGGCGAGCGCGGCGACGGCCTCCTGGCCCTCGGGGGAGAAGTCGGGAAGCCGGCCGGCGCACTCCCGGACCCCGAGGTGGGTGCCGGTGATCGGGTCGAGGGCGATGAGGTCGTCGACATAGGCGTCGGCGACCTGACGGGGCAGATTGCTGAGGGAACTCTCTGGCATGTGTCTCATCCTGGTGCCTCCGCCCGCCTCCCGTCACCCTCGACCGGCGTCACACGGCTGACAAGGACGCCCCCGCGCCGGGCGGCATCAGGGGCCCGCAGTCCCACTGCTGGAAGATCAGCCGGGTCTCGACCCGTGCCACCTCGCGCTGCGACGTGAACTCGTCGAGGACGAGTCGCTGCAGGTCGGAAGGGTCGGCGACGGCCACGTGCACGAGGTAGTCGTCGGGGCCGGTGAGGTGGAACAACGCCCGGGACTCCGGTAGCGCCCGGATCCGGTCCACGAACGGACCGATCAGTTCCCGTCGGTGCGGCCGTACCTGCACCAGGAGAAGCGCCTCCAGACCGCGTCCGAGTTTGGCCGGATCCAGTCGCAGCTGGTGCCCGAGCACGACCCCGGTGCGGCGCAGCCGCGCCACGCGGTCCAGACAGGTGGAGGGAGCCACGCCGACTTCGGCGGCGAGCTCGCGGTAAGTGGTCCGGGCGTCGTTCTGCAGCAGGCGGAGAATGTGCAGATCGACCGTGTCCAGTACGACGGATTCGGCCATCGGCCGAACGTAGCACGGATCTCGGTCGCTACTTCCGGGTTTCCGTTCACAGTGCCGCCATGGACGCCATGGATCACGCCCCTTCGGCCACCCCGAGGGCGCTCGCCACCGAAGCCGTGCACGCCGGCCGCGAAGACCTCGCCGCGCTCGGGGTGCACGCCCCGCCGCTCGACCTGTCCACCACCTACCCGTCGTACGACGCCGCGGCGGAGGCCGCACGCATCGACGAGTTCGCCGCCACCGGCGCCCGCCTCGAGGGCCCGCCCGTCTACGCCCGTCTGGACAACCCGACCGTGGCCCGCTTCGAGGAGGCCCTGGCCCGTCTCGAGGGCACGGAGGCCGCGGTGGCCTTCGCGAGCGGCATGGCCGCTCTGACCGCGGTCCTGCTGGCCCGTGCGAGCCAGGGCCTGCGCCACGTCGTCGCGGTGCGCCCGCTGTACGGCTGCAGCGATCACCTCCTGGACGCCGGTCTGCTCGGCACCGAGGTGACCTGGACGGACCCGGCGGGCGTCGCCGACGCCATCCGCCCGGACACCGGCCTCGTGATGGTGGAGTCCCCGGCCAACCCGACCCTGGCCGAGGTCGACATCCAGGCCGTCGCCCACTCCTGCGGCTCGGTCCCGCTTCTCGTCGACAACACCTTCGCCACCCCGGTCCTCCAGCGACCGGCCGGCCTCGGCGCCCGCATCGTCCTGCACAGCGCCACCAAGTACCTGGGCGGCCACGGCGACGTCATGGGCGGCGTCGTCGCCTGCGACGAGCAGTTCGCCCGCGAACTCCGCCGCGTCCGCTTCGCCACGGGCGGTGTGCTCCACCCGCTCGCCGGCTACCTGCTGCTCCGGGGACTGTCCACGCTGCCGGTCCGCGTCCGGGCCGCCTCGGCGACGGCCGCGGAGCTGGTACGCCGCCTGGCCACCGACCCGCGGATCGCCCGCGTCCACTACCCGGCGATCGGCGGGGCGATGGTCGCCTTCGAGGTCTACGGCGACCCGCACGAGGTGATCGCCGGCGTCCGGCTGATCACCCCGGCGGTCAGCCTCGGGAGCGTCGACACCCTGATCCAGCACCCGGCCTCGATCAGCCACCGCATCGTCCACGAGGGCGACCGCCGGGCCGCGGGCGTCAGCGATCGCCTGCTGCGGATGTCGGTCGGCCTGGAGGACGTCGAGGACCTGTGGCGCGACCTCACCCAGGCGCTCAGCGCTCGCTCTGCCGAGCCTGCGGTTGTGTCCGCTCACTCCGTTCCGGTGCCGAGTCCAGCCGAGCGGTGATCACCAGAGTGCCCTCCTCGATCTGGTAGTCGAGGGGGAGGCGCAGCGCCCGCATGGCCGCGACCATGCCGGTGTTGGACGCCTGCGTCACGGCGTAGACGCTGTCGCATCCGGCCTCCTCGGCCATCGCCACGAGCCGGCCGAGGAGTTCGGAGCCGATCCCGCGCCGCTGCCAGTCGTCTTCGACGAGGAGCGCCACCTCGGTCTCGTCGCCGTCCCACAGCAGGTGCCCGAGGGCGACGAGGCGACCGGACGCGGTCTGCACGGCGAGGGTGCGTCCGAACCGCGGGCTCAGCAGGTGGTCGAGGTAGCGGTCGGCGTCGCCGACTGGACCGTGGTAGCGCAGGCCGAGCGTCCGCGCCGAGCACCGCTCGTGCATGGCGCGCGCCGCCGGCAGGTCGCGCTGGTCGGCGCGGCGGACCGTGATCTCGTTGCCCTCGGGCAGGGTGAGCACGTCCTGGCTGCGGGGGACGCGGGGGCCGAGTCGTGCGTCGAGTTCGACGAGGGCGCGGGCCCGGGCGAATTCCGTCGGAGTGAACGGCAGGTAGGGCCGCTCGATCAGAAGCGTGCCCCCGCTGGGGTCGCGCAGCTTCATGACGGTCTCTTCGAGGACGCCTTCGACAGGTGCCTGTTCGCCGGTCGGGCGGCCGGTCAGCGAGACGGCCGGGACGGAGTGGAGGGTGCACCGGCCGAGGAGCTGCCGGAGCGCGAGGGGCAGTTCGGCGGCATCGAGGGCGGTGCGGGTGGCGAGGCCCAGGACCCGGGTGGGAGTGTCCACCAGGTCGTGGGCATCCGCGCGTTCCGTCCAGGTGTCGCGACCGCCCGCGGTTCCGATCTCGCTGGCCAGGTCGCCGGCGGTGAGGCCGGCCGGGGCGCGGAGCAGGAACTCGTCGACCGTCCCCTCGGTCAGCGGGTGCGTCTGGAGGGTGAGGATGTCGACGCCGAGCCGTGCGAGCACCGAGCACAGTGCGGCCAGGCTGCCCGGGGCGTCGTCGACCGTGGTCCTCATCCGCCATAGCACCGTCTCGATCGCCTCCGGGGCCTCGGCGGCGTCCGGACCCGTGGATTCGCCGCCCGAGGGCACCTCCGGGGCGAGAGCGGATGTGCCCGTGACGGTGGTGGGTGGAGCATGGCTGTGCCTTCGTGCCCACCATGTGTGGAACCCTGCGGTGGCGACCAGCGCGATGGCCGAGAACACCAGCAGGTAGGGCCCATCGGGGCCCTTGATGATGGTCTTGGCGATCGTGTCGGCCACCACCACGGCGGTGAACAGGGCCGCGAGCTCGATCAGGTCGTGCCGCCAGTGGTGCGGTCGGCGGTTGCTCTTCGAGGACGTCACATCGGTCATGACCTCACTGTGACCGAGAGGTGTTGCGTGATCACGAACGCTTTGTGACTGGCTGGTTAAGTGGCGATCTGGAGGATTTGTGACCGATTCAGGATGATTCTGTCGCACCCTGATCGGTCCCCTGACGGAGTGCGTTCAGGAGGCGCTTGGACTGCGTCACCAGCTGTGACGTGCCCCGCGCCGAAGCGTGCCGCTCGAGCCCCGCGAGTTCCCCGCTCGCTCCACAACGCTCCACACAGTCCGCCGCGATCGCGAGGAGTTCGCCCAGACCCCGCATGGGTTTCTCCGCCTCGAGAAGCGTCGGGAGCGCCTCGGACAGGATCGTCCACACGGTTCCGTACGCGCCGGTGGCGGCGGCGGTCCGGACCGCGTCCGCGAGACGGTTCGGCTTCATGGAGCGTTCGGCGAGGAGCCAGGCCAGATCCCTGCCCACCTGGCGGGCATCGAGTTCACCGCGTGCCGCCAGCACGAGCAGGGCGTCCACGGCCCGCAGCCGGTCGTCCGCGTCCCGGCAGCCGAGCCCGAAGGCCAGGACCAGGGCGACGGCCCGGCCGACCTGCCCTTCACCCTCCGCGAGCAGGGTCAGCGGACCGGCGACATCTCGCGCCGAGTCGCCGTCGACCGCGCTTGCCATGGACGACAGCAGGCAGGAGGCGAGCAGTTCGCGGTCAGCGGGCAGCAGGGTGGCCCACTGCTCGGGGACCTGCTCCCAGTGATAGCAGCGCCGGGCGTTCGGCAGCAGGCCACCGGCGAGCCAGTGGAAGGTCTTCGGGAACTCCCGCTTGAACTCCGGGCGCTTCGCCATCTCGACCAAGATCCGGTTCACGAGCGACCAGCGTTCCGAGCCCTTCGGCGTCCGAGGGTGGAACCGTACCGTCGCCGCGAGCGGATTCTCCGACCGCAGCCAGGTGGCCAGGCGGGCTCCCGCCTCGCTGCCCAGGGCCTCCGCCTGCTCGGCCGCCTGCTCGGCGGAGGGGTCCTGTCGGCGTACCCGCAGAAGCGCCTGGCCGAGATCCACCGGTGCGGGGTCGAGGCCGGCGTCCGCGTACTCGCGGAGCCGCTCCACCAGCGTGAGAGGGTCGATGCCGCCCGTGTGCCGGGTCGGCGTGGACAGCAGCAACGGCAGCGTCCCCCCACCGATCAGGTGGGCGACCTCCCAGATCCGAGCCTCCTGCGTCGACTGCATCGCTCCGTGCACGCAAGAGGTCATCGGAACGGTCTGCTCGCGGCCGGCTTCCGTCCGCCCCGGCTTCACCTTTCCCACGAGTGAGGCGAGGACGGCGTCCAAGCCGCGCGGCCCGTGCTGGAAGTAGTCGAGGTCGAGATGGTGCGGGAACGCACTCGTGTCGTACCAGTACGCGCCGGAGAACGCTTCTCGGACCTGGGCGGCCACTTCTGCGCTGTCCTTGTGCGCGTGCCGCACCAGGCCGTCGAGAGCCCTCTCGAACTCCATCGGACCAGCCGACCGCCGCTGCTGAACCAGCAGGTCTTCCATCACTTCCTCCAGCGACCCCGCTGGACCCGGCAGAACCTCGGGCTCCGGCACTGGAGGAAGGATCTCCTCGTAGGGCAGGCTCTCGCGCGCCTCGACCTGGCGGCCGAAGGCCGCCTCGGCGGCAGCCCGGTGCGCAGGCCCCAGCAGAGACGCCGCCTCAGCGAGGCGCGTGCGCGTCTCCTCGTCGACGGCCTTCAGATGACGGGCCACGACCTGCAGCGATCGCCCCTGAATCTCCGAGTCGTCGTGGCCGAAGGCGTCCGCGACCACCGGCAGCACCTCGGAGGCGAGGCCAGGATTCCTGGCGAGCGCACGATTGACCAGCGACAACTGAGCCCGCAGCAGCTTCTTCTCGGTCCGGAACAGCACCCCCGCCGTCATCTCCGCGAACGCCCCACCCGGCAGCGCTCCTTCGAGCGCCAGCCCGGACAGAGTCTTCTGCGCGAACCCCGCGACCGGGGACACCGCGTCGGCGGTCATGCCGATCCAGTCGGCGACCCGCTCACGGCGCTCTTCCGCGTTCGGCGGCACCAGCTGCAGCAGCGCCAGAGGGAACCGCAGGTTGCGCAGACGGCCGCCGCGCAGCATGCGGGAGACGCAGAGGTCGACGATCTGCGCGCGGTCGAGCACCCCCTCGTCGACCAGCGTCGCCAGCGCGGCGGGCCAGTGAGTCGCCGGACCGTCGGTTTCCGGCGCGGCCAACGGATCCGGAAGCTCCTGCATCGAGAGCGCGTGGGCCACGAGCACGGGCGTCTGCGGATCCGTGCGCAGACTCTCCAGAAGCCTGTTGCCCGTGATCTTCCTGGTCCAGCCGATCACATAGCCGTCCGTCGTCGGGACTGTGGCACCCGAGCTCTCGACCAGTCCTCGGATCAGGTCGTAGCTCTCCTCCGCGGACGTCGGATGGGCCGCCAGCCGGTGAGCGACGTCGGCGCGCCATACGGGTGGCCGGTCCAGGAGCACCCGCAGCGCCAGGGCGCCGTTCTCGGTGCGCCAGCTGAGCAGGTCGCGCCCGCCGAGCCAGCTCGCAGCCGCAGCGGCCCCCGTGTGGCAGCCGGCCCCGGCGACGTACAGCGCACGCCGGATCCGACTCGTCTCCTGCCACCGGCTCCAGTCCCAGGTGCGTACCTCGGCACGCAACGCCTTGAGCTGCTGGAGAGCCGCCGCGCGTGCGGTAGCGTCCAACGGTTCCAGCAGCGCCGGAACGTGGTCGGCGCGACCCGCGCGCACTGCCTTCATCAGCTTGTCGACGCCGTCGTCGTCGTCGGCGGTCCCGCTGAGTACTTCTGTCGTCATCTCCGCCCCCATCGGTTGTTCATGTTTTAGTCGGTGCCACTGGCCCGTGGTGCGTCATCCGTCGTCATGCCGCCGGCGCCCCTCGCGCGCCTCGACGGACCATGCGTACGGCCAGGGCGTGCTTACACGGGCCTCGCCGGCCGCGGTAGTCGGTCCACCACGCACAGGTGCAGCTCAGTACGCCGTCGGCTTGCCGGACGCGGTACCGCCGGTCGCCCGACACGACGGTCGCCAGCTCCCCCTCGAGCGTCACCGCGGCCTCCGCCACGAGCCGCCGTGCGGAGACGAGCCGCGGATTGTGCCGCTCCGCGCGGTCCGCGTCGTAGGGGAGCTCGCGGTGGAAGTACGCGGCGTCCGCGACGTCGTAGCCCACCCGTCCGGCCGTTCCCAGCCGGGTCAGGGCGGCGCGGACCCGTTCCGCGGTGAGGCCGGACTGCTCGCCGAGATCGGCCGGATCGATTCTCGGCTCCCAGGCGAGAAGGACGGCGATCAGTTCCGCGTCCGCCGCGGCGTCGTCCGTGGCGAGGGCTTCGAGCACCCCGCCCTCCCCGGAGAACCCACGGGCGGGATCGGGGGAGAGGGTGAGCGTCAGCCGCATACCCGGCAGGGACACCTCCCACGCGCTGGGAGCGGCCTGCCCGTCGGGCACCGGTCCGTAGACCCGGAGTGCCGTGGCGAAGCGGAGGACCCGCTCCAGGGCGGTGAGACGGTCCGGCCCCGGCAGGCATACGGCGCCGGCCCCAGGGCGCAGGGTCGGACGCAGCGTCCGGCCCGTCTGGACCACCCACAGCGGCGCCCGCCCGCGGCTCTGCGAGCGGGGCAGCCCGCGCAGGAACCGAACGGCCTCCGCGCCGGACAGTTCGGCCCGCAGGTCGAACCGGGCCGAAGCGACCTGTGCCTCGGCGAAGCCCCGCAGCCAGCGGTCCGGCAGCGGAACCTTCTTCTCCACCACCGAGCCACCGAGCGTCGTCACCGCCATGTCATCGGGCCCCACCCGCAGATGCAGCGGGTCGTCACCGCTCATCCGCGACAGTGCCTCGCGGAGCGGGTCGTTGACGTCCACATTGGTGGTGCCGTGGCCGGTCTCCGTCCCGTCGAGCCCCTCGTCGAGCACGTCGAGCCGTGCGTACACCCCGCCGCACGCGGAGAAGGACTCGAACCGCAGGCGGTCCCCGTTCCCCGTCACGACGGGATCGAGCGAGCCCGGTCTCGGCCGTTGGTGATAGCGGGCGGCCGCCACGTCCGCCACCGCCAGCAGGCCGCGCGCGGCGATCTGAGGGGCAGCCAGAAACCCGGAGAAGAAACGGGGATGCGCCTCGGCGCCCAGTGGGGTCAGACCTCCGGACGTCTCCAGACCGAGGAGCCGGCCGGAGGCCGTGGACTCAAGGGAAGATGGGCGTGCGTAAGCGAGCGCCTGTACGGATCGCGTCATGGAATCGACCGTAGGGCCCGCCACTGACATCCCGCTCGTATCCACAGGCCGGCCTGTGGATAACCCCGCCGACCCCGATAGGGCGCTACTGTCCGACGAGGCCCGGCTGCAGCACCTTGGTGAACAACACGGTCTCGTCATCCGCTCGCAGACGTACCGTCAGCTCACCACTGCCGCCGTCGATGTCCACCTCGCCGAAGTACTGCGGGCTCTCCATCGGCGACACGTTCGCCCGCTCGGGAGCCCGCACGAACACGCGCTCCGGTCCGAATGTCGCGTCCAGCTTGTTCGCCGGGAAGCCGCCGGCGGCCAGCGGCCCCGACACGAACTCCCAGAAAGGAGCGAAATCCTGGAAGGCGGCCCGCTCGGGCGCGTAGTGCTGCGCCGAGGTGTAGTGCACGTCCGCCGTCAGCCACACCGTGCCCGTGATGCGACGGTGCTTGATGAAGCGCAGCAGCTCGGCGATCTGAAGCTCGCGTCCCAGCGGAGCACCCGGGTCGCCCTGCGCGATCGCTTCGAAAGCGGCGGAGCCGTCCGGCACGACCAGCCCGATCGGCATGTCCGCGGCCAGTACCTTCCAGACCGCCCGGGAGCGGGACAGCTCCCGCTTCAGCCAGGCGAGCTGCTCGGCTCCGAGGATGCCGGTGGTGTCGTCCGCCTGCCGGCCGGCTGAGTTGGCGTTGCGGTACGAGCGCATGTCCAGCACGAAGACGTCGAGGAGCGGTCCGTATCGCACCACCCTGTGCATGCGGCCCTCCGTACCGGCGGACGCACGCATCGTCGAGACGGGGAAGTACTCGGCGAAGGCGCGCGAGGCCCGCGACGCGAGCACGTCCACGTTCTTCTCCGCGTACCGGACGTCGTCGAGGATCTGGCCCGGGTACCAGTTGTTGCGCACCTCGTGATCGTCCCACTGCACCACCGTCGGCACCTGCGCGTTGAACGCCCGGACGTTCCGGTCGAGCAGGTTGTAGCGGAAGTTGCCCCGGTACTCGTCGAGCGTCTCGGCGACCTTCGCCTTCTCCGGCGTGACGAGATTGCGCCAGATACGGCCGTCGGGGAGGGTCACGGAGGACTGCAGCGGCCCGTCGGCGTAGACGGTGTCGCCGCTGCACAGGAAGAAGTCGGGGTCGAGGCGGCGCATCGCCTCGAAGGCCCGGAATCCACCGATGTCCGGGTTGATGCCCCATCCCTGTCCGGCGATGTCGCCGGACCAGAGGAAGCGCACGCCGTCCCGGCGCCGTTCCGGTGCCGTACGGAACGTGCCGAGGACGGGCTCGCTCGTGCGGCGCGGATCGTCGGCATCGGCGAGGACGACCCGGTAGTGAATCTGCTCGCCCGCCGGCAGACCCCGCAGGAGCGTCGTGCCCGTGAGGTCGGTGCCGGCGCCCAGCAGCGGCCCGTGATGACGGCGGACCCGCCGGAACGACTCCGTTGCGGACGTCTCGACGATCATCCGGGCGGGCCGGTCCGACCGCACCCACACCAGTCCAGAACGGGCCGTGACGTCGCCGACCTGCACACCCCACTGAGCGCTGGGACGTCCTGAGAGCGCGAACGCCGGCGCGGCGAGACCGGCACCGCCCAGGGCGAGGCCGGCAGAGGCGGCGATCGAGCCGCGCAGCACACTGCGGCGCCCGAAGGCGGAAGGCGGTGTGGCGGGAGTGATGGCGGTAGCACCGGGCGGGTTCGTGGACATGTGGCCTCCGAGAAGGGTTCGGGTCCGGCCTCGACGTCATCGCGACGGCGTCGAGGCCGGCTCGCGGTGCGGGAGTTCACACCGGACCCTTGCCTAATCGGCGGGAGCGGCGGTCACGCGAACCGCGCGTGAACACAAGGCCCCTCGTCCGTTCAGGACGCGCCCAGTGCCTCCGAGACTCGTCGCAGCCCGGTCGAGATCGCCGCCGGCGTCAGATGCGCGTAACCGATGACGAGACGTACGGCGCCATCCGACGGTCGTGCCGTCCCGTACTCCTCCAGCGACCGCAGCGCCACGCCCGCCTCTGCCGCCGCGGCCAGGAACCGTTCCCCTGGCCTGTACCGGGCGGGGAGACAGGCGATGACATGCAGCCCGGCCGCGATGCCGGTCACCTCCGACCCCGGGAAGTACGTGTGCAACGAGCTCAGCAGCGCGTCGCGCCGTTCCCGGTACAGGCGTTGGCAGCGGCGCAGCTGTCGGTCGTAACCTCCGCTCGTCACCATGTGCGCCAACGCCGCCTGGTCGAACACCGGATGGCCCAGGTCCATCGTCCGCTTCCGTTCGACTACCTCGTCGACGAGGGCACCGGGCACCACCATCCAGCCGAGCCGCAGCCCAGGCGCGAGGGACTTGCTCACCGAGCCGGTGTACACGACCCGCTCGGGATCGAGGCCCTGGAGCGCCCCGACCGGTGCGCGGTCGTACCGGAAGTCGCCGTCGTAGTCGTCCTCCAGCACGTATCCGTCGACCGCGCGCGCCCAGTCCAGGAGCATGCCGCGTCGCTCCGCCGACCACGCGATCCCGGACGGGAACTGGTGCGACGGCGTCACCACGACCGCCCGAAGTCCCGCCGCGCTCAGAGGATCAGGCCGCATGCCCTGTTCGTCGAGCGGGAGCCACACCGTCTTGAGGCCCGTCGCCGCGAAGAGCCGCGCGTGCTCGGGGCTACCGGGGTCCTCCACACCCACCGCGTCGTGTCCCCGCGACCGCAGTACGAAGCCGAGCAGCGTCGCCGCCTGCGCCACGCCCGAACACACCACCACACGTGCCGGGTCGGCCACCACACCGCGTCGCCGCGTCAGCATCGCCGCGAGTGCGGATCGCAGCGCCGGCAGCCCCCGGGGATCCGGATAGCCGAGCGCGTGGTGCGGCAGCTCGGTGAGCACAGCCCGCTGGGACGCCGCCCAGGCCGCGCGCGGGAAGAGGGACAGGTCAGGGGTGCCGGGGCGGAAGTCCACCGTGGGGCCGGAGCCGTGGGGGTCCGCTGCCTGCGGCGGGTCGGGCATGGAGCGCCGGGCTGCCTCTGCCGTTCGGACCGCTTCGCTCACCCAGGTGCCCGAACCCCGGCCGCTGCGCAGGTAGCCCTCCGCCGTGAGTTGTTCGTACGCCTCCGTGACCAGGCCGCGGGAGACGTGCAGGTCCGCGGCGAGCGCGCGGGTCGACGGCAGACGCGTACCGGCGGTGAGCCGTCCGGTCCGCACCGCTTCGCGCAGGACTTCCTGCAGGGCGCGGCCACGGCGGCGCGCCGGTGCCTCAACGGCGGGGAGCAGTAGTTCCCAGGCCGGCTGCGCGTCGGCGTCCCGGGCCGGCCGATCCGGTGCCGTGCCTGAAGTGGTCCCCGATGGCGTCATGGAAGTGGACCTTAATCCGGGCCGCCCCGCTCCCTAGCGTCAGGACCATGAACGCCAACGCCTTGCGCGGAGTCCTCCTCGTGACTCTCGCCTACGCCCTCGTCGGAGCCTCCTTCACCGCCAACGGTCTCCTCGGCGACTACCCGTACGCGGGCGGGCAGGCCCTCCGTTACGGTGCCGCCTGTCTGCTGCTGCTCCCGCTGCTCGGCCGGGGAGGGCTGGCGCCGCTGCGGCGGCTCGGTGTCGGCTCGTGGGTGCGGATCGCGGTCCTGGCCGCCGTCGGCATGGTCGGCTTCAACCTCGCGGTCCTCGCCGCCGAGCGCACCGCCGAACCCGCCGTCCCCGGAGTTGTCGTCGGGTGCGCTCCCATCGTGGTCGCCGTCCTCGTGCCGCTGCTGGAAGGCCGGCGGCCCGCGCGGGCCGTGCTGTACGGGTCCCTGCTCGTCGCCGCCGGGGCGTTCACCGTGCAGGGGTGGGGGCGCACCGACCTGGCGGGGCTCGGCTGGTCGGTGGCGGCGCTCGGCGGGGAGGTCGCGTTCACGGTGCTCGCCGTGCCCGTGCTGCGCCCGCTCGGCGCGCGGCTGCTGACCGTCGCCGTCTGCGGCGTCGGCGCGGTGGAGGCCGCGCTGCTCGGGATCGTCGTGGACGGCGCCGCCGTCGTGCGGATGCCGACCGCGGTGGAGACGGGCGCCCTGCTGTGGCAGGCGGTGCTCGCGACCGTCGTCGGGTTCGTCTTCTTCTACAAGGGCGTCGAGCGCATCGGCATGGAGCGGGCCACGCTCTACACCGGCGCCATCCCCGTGGCGGCGGCGCTGAGCGCGGCGGTGGTCGGCGAGGCCGTGCTGGGTCTGCCGCAGGCCGTGGGCGGGCTGCTCGTGGGGGCCGGTGCCGCGCTCGGCACCGGCCTGCTCATCGGGCGGGGGAGCGCGGCCGGCTCAGTCGCCGGCGCTGCCGTCGAGGATCACGCGGGCGACGAGCGCGGGGTCGTCGTTCATCGGGACGTGGCCGCAGCCGGGCAGCCGCACCAGGCGCGCGCCGGGGATGGTCTGCTTGGCGCGGACGCCCTGGCGGCGCAGCAGCAGCCGGTCCCGGGTGCCCCAGGCGATCGTGACCGGCAGCGACGGGATGTCGTCGCGGAAGAGGACGGTGCGCCCCGCGGCGAGCGTCTGGTGGAAGCCGGTGGCCTCGCGCAGCGCCAGCGTCTCGGCGACGACCGCGTCGGGTGAGCGGCGGCCGGGGCGGGCGTAGATGGTGCTGGTGAGCGCCGTCCGGCCGGCCGGGGTGCGGGACAGACGGTCGATGACGGGGACGGGCATCGACAGGGCCGCGCCGCGCATCGCGCGCAGGGTGCCGAAGGCGTACCGGCGCTCGCTCTCGGTCCAGAAGCCCGCGGGGGAGAGGGCGGTGACCGAGCGGACGGCCTTCTCGCGGCCGAGTTGGAGGGCGAGCAGTCCGCCGAGGGAGTTGCCCGCCACGTGGGGCCGTTCGACGCCGAGGGCCGCGCAGAAGGCGGCGAGAACGGGCGCGACCGTCGCCAGGTCGTAGGGGCAGTCCTGCGGGAGGCCGTCGGAGGCGCCGAATCCGGGCAGGTCGACGGCGATGACGTCGCGTTCCGTGGCCAGCACGTCGAGGACCGGCTCCCACGCCTGCCAGTGGTGGCCGATGCCGTGGAGCAGGAGCAGTGGTGCTCCCGTTCCGCGGCGCTCGTACGTCAGGGATGTGGTGCGGCGACCCCTCGGGGTCTCGAACTCGAACACGATCCGTGCCGGCATGGAGGCTCCCTCGCACATCCTCTTAGACGTCCTGTCAGCAAGATTTACTGATGGGTAGTCGCCTGTTCAAGAGGTCGGACGAAAGTCGTGCCCCGCCCTGCCGGGGCCCCGCCTCTCCGTCACACCAGATGCCCCGCTCACCGGTCCGGTGGGCGGGGCTTCTGGTGCGCGCGTCTCACGGGGGTGCGAACGTCCTGTGAACGATCAAGGTCAGAGGGTCACATTTCCGGACGTTCGGCGGAGGATTGGTCTTGACCAAGGTGATGGCTCGCCTTATGGTCGCAGAGTTAGTGCAGGAACCTTTAATAAACAAGGGCGCGGAAACGCCGCGGGACACGGCGAATTGCGGAGGACAGGGTGGGGACCACGCAGCTGGAATCGGTCCAGGAACCGAAGTACCAGCACCTCAAGACGGTGATCGGCGAAGCACTCGACTCCGACTTCGCGGTCGGTGAGATCCTGCCCAACGAGCGCGAGCTCGCGGCCCGCTTCGGCGTCGCCCGCGCCACGCTCCGCCAGGCTCTGGAGCAGCTGGAGCTCGAAGGACGCCTGCAGCGCCGGCGCGGTGTCGGCACGACGGTCGCGCCCCCGCGCGTCGGCGTCGACGTCTCGACCACGCAGCAGGCGTGGCCCGGCGTCGGCGACGACGCCTGGGAGGCGCAGGACGCCGTTCTCGGCACGGCGCCCGCCGCCGTCGCCCGCCTGCTGGAGACCCCGGCCGGCGAGGACGTGCACCTGGTGCGCCGGGTGCGTCTCAGCCAGGGCCAGGCCGTCGCCACGGAACTGCTGTACGTGCCCGTCGGCTCGGTCGCCGGGCTCACCTCGATCGACGCCCCCGCCGGACCCGCGCGCGCCCGTGCCGTGCTGCGCGAGCTCCAGCACCTCGCCCTGGACGGCCAGGACCGCTCGGTGGAGCTGGGTTCCGCGCGCGCGGACGACGCCAAGGAGCTGGACCGCCTCCCGGGCTCCCCGGTGCTGGTGGTGACGACGCGGTACCTCTCCGGAGGCCGTACCGCCGCCGTCTCGGTCGCCATTTACCGCGCCGACACCTGCCGCCTCACCTTCGGCGACTCGGTCGACCTCGCGATGGCCTCCTGACCCCGGTCGGCCGGAGCGGCGGTTCACGCGAGCCGATGCCCGGACGGCACCACGAAGACCCGGCCTTCCGAGGCCGGGTTTTCGCGTTTCACGGTACGGTCGCGCCGGGATCGGCCGGCGCCTGGGCGCTGTCAGGTCGTACACGCAGGGGTCGGTGTACGCGTACGAGTACGGGTACGCGCGCGTGCCGGGTCAGCGGCGGGCCGTCACGCTGCCGTCGACGGCGAACAGCTGCTCCTCGACGTGGTCGAGGGCGAGACGCAGCGCGCCCGTGCCGACCGCGGCCTCGCCGAGCAGCGACAGCACGACCCGCGGCGGGCGCAGGCAGAACCGCGCCAGCTCTTCGCGGAGCGGCTGCAGCACACCGTCCAGGCCGGCCGCCCAGCCGCCGACCACCACCAGCTCGGGATCGAGCGCCAGCACGAGGGCGCCCACGTCGTGGACCAGCCGCTGGATGAACCGCTCGACCGCCGCCTGGGCCTGCGCGTCGCCCTTCCTCGCCAGGGCGAAGACCTCCGCGACCGCCTGCTCGTCGAGCGGGTGCAGCGGTTCGTCGGTCGTCGACAGCAGGTGCTCCGGCGTGACGCCGCGTCCCAGCAGGTGCAGCGCGCCGATCTCGCCCGCCGCGCCGCCGTAACCGCGGTGCAGCCGGCCGCCGATCAGCGAGCCCGCGCCGGGGCTCAGCCCGGCGAGGACGAAGACGATGTCGTCGGAGTCGGTCGCCGCGCCCTTCCAGTGTTCGGCGACGGCCGCCGCGTTGGCGTCGTTCTCCACGATCACCGGGCAGCGGAAGGAGCGGCGCAGCCGCTCGCCGAGCGCGAGGCCCGTCCAACCGGGCAGGGCGGTGCCGAGCCGCACCGTGCCGTCGGCCTCCACGATGCCGGGGGTGCCGACGCCGACCGCCCGCAGGTTCGACCGGGGCACACCGGCGCGGCGCAGCACGTCGGCGACGACCGTGCGCACCTTGTCGAGGCGTTCGTCCTCGGGCGCGGTCTCCGACACCTCGCGCGCGCCCGCGCTGATGATCCGGCCGTCCAGACCGGAGAGGAGGGCGGCGACGCGGTGCGGACCGATCTCGATGCCGAGCAGATGGCCCGCCTCGGCGCGGAAGCGGAACCTCCGCGCGGGGCGTCCCTGGCGCCGGGTCTCGCCCTCCTCGGGCGCCGCCTCGACGACGAGGCCGCCGTCGATGAGGCCTTCGACGACCCCTTCGACGGTCGGCCGGGACAGCCCGGTGATCCGGGTCAGGTCCGTGAGCGTGCGCGCGTCGGAGCCGCGCAGAGCATGGAGTACCACCGCGGAATTGATCCGCCGCAGCAGCGACGGATCCCCGCCGGTCAGCCGCCCCACAGTGTGTCCTCCCAGCTCGTGCCCGTCTCAGGCGGATGGTACTCAATGGTTCCGGAAGCGGCGAGGGCCGCCCCCTGGACGCCTTCCCGGACCTCCGCCGGCCGGTATTTCCCCCTGTCCCGGATGTCTCCGGGCGGCCGTGTCCTCGCAGGCTCACCGGAGTCGCGGGGGCGGGCGGCTGACGCGGCGCCAACTGTCAGTGGGGCGCGGTTTACTGGGCACATGACCACGACACGCCTTCTGTCGGACCTCGACTTACTGCGGTCGAGGGATTTCCCGGCGGGGCCGGAGCGCGCCGGCCACCTCGACAGCGGGCCCGGTTTCCACGTCCTCGCGCTGGCGACCAGCGAGGACTTCTGGGAGGACGGCGGGAGCCGCCGGGAGGTCGTCGAGGAGCAGTACGAAGCGGAGCGGGACGGTCTGGCCGCTGTCCTCGCCGCGCGCTGGGGCGCGCCGGACCGCATGAGCCTGTGGTCGCTGCACCATCGCAGCATGGAGGGGGAGCGGCTGCCGGAGCCCTGGTCCGTGCTGTGCGCGCACGTACCGGACCTCACGCTGTGGCGTGTGGACGACAGATGGATAGGACTGGGCGTCTCGCAGTGGGACGACGAGCTGCCGTTCCAGCTCCTCGCTGTCGTGACCGATGTGGATCCGCCGTGAGGTGCCGCTCCGGCGTGCCCGTGTGACGAGCCCGCTGTGAGGTGCTCGCGGGACGCGCCCTCGTGACACGCCTCCGTGGCGGTGACCGTGGTGGCGAAGCGGCGGAGGGATCCGGTCAGGCGCGCGGCAGGCCGGCGGCCCGGCGGAGCCGTGCGTACTCGTCCGCCATGGTCGCCGCCGTCCAGTGCGCGTTCAGCCCGCTCGGGTTGGGCAGCGCCCAGATCCGCGTCGTGCCGATGGTCCGCTCCTGCGGGCCGATCGCCGCCTTCGGTTCGCCGAAGGCCGTGCGGTACGCGGTGACGCCGACGACCGCGAGCCAGCGGGGCTTCAGCCGCAGGACCTTCGCGGTGAGGATCCGGCCGCCCTCGACGTACTCCTCGCGGCTCAGTTCGTCGGCGCGCGCGGTCGGCCGGGCGGCGACGTTGGTGATGCCGAGCCCGTACGACAGCAGCTCGTCCTGCTCGTCGGGGCGCAGCACGCGCGGGGTGAAGCCGGAGAGGTGGAGCACCGGCCAGAAGCGGTTGCCGGGGCGGGCGAAGTGGTGGCCCGTCGCGGCGGTCATCAGGCCGGGATTGATACCGCAGAACAGAACGGCGAGGCCGCCCTCGGCCACGTCGGGGACGACGCGGTCGCGGGCGGCCTCCAGTTCCTCGCGGGTGAACCGGCGGTTCGGGCTCAGAGGATCGCGCCGGGGGTGTAGGCGGCGGCCTCGGGGTGCTGCTTGACGAGCTCCTCGATCCGGGACACCACGGTGGCGACCTGGTCGGCGGCGGCGCCGGTGAAGGAGAGCTTGTCCGCCATCAGCGCGTCGAGCTGCGCGCGGTCCAGCGGGATGCGGTCGTCGGCGGCGAGCTTGTCGAGGAGTTCGTTGCGCTCGACGCCCTGCTCGCGCATGGCGAGGGCCGAGGCCACCGCGTTCTCCTTGATCGCCTCGTGGGCGAGCTCGCGGCCCACGCCCGCGCGGACCGAGGCCATGAGGACCTTGGTGGTGGCGAGGAACGGGAGGTAGCGGTCGAGCTCGCGGGCGACGACGGCCGGGAAGGCGCCGAACTCGTCGAGCACCGTCAGGAAGGTCTCCAGCAGGCCGTCGAGCGCGAAGAACGCGTCCGGCAGCGCCACGCGGCGGACCACGGAGCAGGACACGTCGCCCTCGTTCCACTGGTCGCCCGCCAGCTCGCCGGTCATCGAGGCGTAACCGCGCAGGATGACCATGAGGCCGTTGACGCGCTCGCAGGAGCGGGTGTTCATCTTGTGCGGCATCGCGGAGGAGCCGACCTGGCCGGGCTTGAAGCCCTCGGTGACCAGCTCGTGGCCGGCCATCAGGCGGATGGTCTTGGCGATGGACGACGGGCCCGCGGCGAGCTGCACCAGCGTGGTGACGACGTCGTAGTCGAGCGAGCGCGGGTAGACCTGGCCGACCGAGGTGAAGGCGTGCGCGAAGCCGAGGTGGCCGGCGATCCGCTGCTCCAGCTCGGCGAGCTTGCCGGCGTCGCCGCCGAGCAGGTCGAGCATGTCCTGGGCGGTGCCGACGGGGCCCTTGATGCCGCGCAGCGGGTAGCGGCCGAGCAGGTCCTCCAGGCGCGCGTACGCCACGAGCAGCTCGTCCGCGGCGGTCGCGAAGCGCTTGCCGAGGGTGGTGGCCTGCGCGGCGACGTTGTGCGAGCGGCCGGCCATGACCAGCTCGCCGTACTCCGCGGACAGCTTGCCCAGGCGGGCGAGGACGGCGACCGTGCGGTCCCGCATCAGCTCCAGGGAGAGGCGGATCTGGAGCTGCTCGACGTTCTCCGTGAGGTCGCGGGAGGTCATGCCCTTGTGCACGTGCTCGTGGCCGGCGAGGGCGTTGAACTCCTCGATGCGGGCCTTCACGTCGTGCCGGGTGACCTTCTCGCGCTCGGCGATGGAGCCGAGGTCGACCTGGTCGAGGACGCGCTCGTAGTCGGCGATCGCCGCGTCCGGAACCTCGATCCCGAGGTCCTTCTGGGCGCGCAGCACGGCGAGCCACAGCTGGCGCTCCAGCTTCACCTTCTGCTCGGGGGACCAGAGGACGGCGAGCTCCGCGGAGGCGTAGCGGCCGGCCAGGACGTTGGGGATACGGGGCTTCACCGTGGCAGCAGTCACGTGTCCAGAGTTTACTGGTGATTTCTGCAGGCCAGCGCCGTGGTCCCGGCTGGAGCTTGCTACGAGACCCATGTCACGCGGCCGGTGCCCGCTGCCCGGTCACCCCTTGGCCGGGCCTCGGGCCGCGCCCCGGCCACCCTACGGGCCGCCCCCTTGGCCGGACCTCGGACCGTGCCCCGGTCAGACCTCGGACCGCGTCTCGTACGGAAGCAGCTCCGGGCGCTTCGGGGGCCGGCCGTCGCCGGACGAGCGGCCGGTGAGCCGGCGGCCGATCCACGGGCCCAGGTGCTCCCTCGCGAACCGGGCGTCCGCGGCCCGCCGCGTCATCCAGCCCGGGCGTACCGCCGCCGGAAGCGGCTCCCGCCAGTCGCTCTCGGCGGCCAGCCCCAGCGACTGCCACACGGCCTCCGCGACCCGGCGGTGCCCCTCGGCGGTGAGGTGCAGCCGGTCCACGTCCCACAGCCGGGGGTCGCCCAGGACCGGCGCGCCGTACAGGTCGACCACGAGCGCGCCGTGCCGGTCGGCCAGGGCGTCGATGTGCGCGAAGAGCTCCTCCATCCGGGGGCGGAAGCGCTCCATCACCGGGCCGTTCCGGCCGGGGCTGCGCATCAGGACCAGCTGCCCGCAGGCAGGTGTGAGGCGTTCCACGGCCTCGGTCAGGAGGTCCTTCACGCGCACCATGTCGACCTTGGGGCGGAGGGTGTCGTTGAGGCCGCCGACGAGGGTGACCACATCGGCCTCCATCCCTGCGGCCAGGGCGACTTGCTCCTCGACGATCTGACCGATGAGCTTCCCGCGCACCGCGAGGTTCGCGTAGCGGAACCCGGGCGTGCGGGCGGCGAGCCGGCCCGCCAGGACGTCCGCCCAGCCCCGGTACGAGCCGTCGGGCCTCAGGTCCGACATACCCTCGGTGAAGCTGTCCCCGACGGCGACGAGACTGTTGTACGTGGCATTGATCTCCATGGCGGACCCGATCATACCGTGCGGTATGCGCGGGTGCCGTGGAGCACCCGGGAGGGGAAACCCGATGAGCGACGCGCTCCTGCACGCCCTGGCCGAGGCACTGGCCGGGCTGGTCACGGCGGTCGAGACCAGCGACGAGGACACCCTCGACCCCGACACGGCCGTGAAGTGGCTCGAGAGCACCGGGTACGTGCTGTCCGGCCTCGGCCTGGAGGACCGGCGGACCCTCGACGGACTCTTCCGCGCCGCCGCGCTGCGGGAGCCGCCCGGCCCGTGGCGGGACCAGCTGCTCCAGGTGTCCGCGGGGTTCGGGCTGGACGAGGACATCCACCTCGCCCTCGTGGACGCCGCCGCCGAGCAGGCGGGCCGGTACGCGGACACCGTCGCGGACGCCGATCCCGCCACGCCCGTGCCGACCTGCCCCGGCTGGACGCTCGGCGACCTGACCCGCCACCTCGGCACCGTGCACGGCTGGGCCGCGCACCTGGTGACCGCACGGCCCGCCACCCGCGTCCGCCCCGGTGACCTCCCGCTCGACCCGCCGGCCGAGCCGTCCGCGTACCCCGGCTGGTTCGCCGCACGCGCCGCCGCCTTCACCGCCGCGGCGCGCGCCGCCGATCCCGCCGCGCCGGTGTGGTCACCCGGCGCCGACCCGTACGTACGGCACTACCCGCGGCACGTCCTGGCCGAGACGGTCGTCCACCTCGCCGACGCCGAGATCGCGCTCACCGGCGGCGCGCGCCCGCTCGACCCGGCCACGGCCGCCGACGCGCTCGACCACTTCCTCACCACGGCCCCCTACATCCCGTGGATCGCCGAACCGCTCGCCCACCTCGGCCGCGACGGCGCCGCCCTCCGCCTGGCGGCGCGCGACAGCGGTGCCGCGTGGACGCTGGTGCTCGGCGGAGGCGGCTTCACCTGGAGCCGGACGACCGAACGGACCGCGTCGCATCGGCCGACCACACCGCATCAGCCGAACGCATCGACTCAGCCGGCCGAATCCACTCAGCTGACCGAATCGGCTCAGCCGATCACCGCCACCGTGACCGCCGACGCCGGCGACCTGCTCCTCCTGCTGCACCGCCGGTACGCCGCCGACGACGCCCGCTTCACCCACACCGGCGACCGCGACCTCCTCGACGACTGGCTCGCCGCCACTGCCCTCTGACGCGGCGGCGCCCCCGCACCGGGACCGCGGACGCGGGAAGGGCCCCGGGATCCGAGATCCCGGGGCCCTTCCGCTGCGCCGCGCGCCCGCTACGGCGCGGCCGGGCGGCCCACCAGTTCGCGGAGGACGTCCTCCATCGTCACCAGTCCGGCGAGCTTGCCGTCCTCGTCGAGCACGGCGGCCAGGTGCGTACGGCTGCGGCGCATCGCCGTCAGCACGTCGTCCATCGGCGTCGCCGCCCGCACGCGCGCGATCGGCCGCAGCGCCGACACCGGCAGCGGAAGGTCGCGCGGGCTGATGTCCAGGGCGTCCTTCACGTGGAGGTAGCCGAGGATCCGACGGTCGGAGTCCACCACCGGGAAGCGGGAGAAGCCCGACTCGGCGGCCAGCGACTCCAGCTGCTCCGGAGTGGTGCCCACCTGCGCGTACATCACCTTCTCCACCGGCATGACTACGTCCCGCACCGGACGGCGGCCCAGCTCCAGGGCGTCGTGCAGCCGCTCGGCCGCCCGGTCGTCGAGCAGACCGGCGTCGCCGGCGTCGGTGACCATGCGGGCCAGCTCGTCGTCCGAGAACGTCGCCGCCACCTCGTCCTTCGCCTCCACGCGCAGCAGCTTCAGCAGCGCGTTCGCGAAGGCGTTGATGGTGAAGATCACCGGACGCAGCGCCCGCGCCAGCGTCACCAGCGGCGGGCCGAGGATCAGCGCGGTGCGGGTCGGCTCGGCGAGCGCGATGTTCTTCGGCACCATCTCGCCGAGGAGCATGTGCAGGTACGTGGCCACGGTCAGCGCGATCACGAACGAGATCGGGTGGACCAGGCCGTGCGGCACGCCGACGGCGTCGAAGACCGGCTCCAGCAGGTGCGCGATGGCGGGCTCGGCGACGATGCCGAGCACCAGGGTGCACAGCGTGATGCCGAGCTGCGCCGCCGCGAGCAGCGCGGAGACGTGCTCCAGGCCCCAGACGACGCTGCGGGCCCGGCGGTCGCCGGCCTCCGCGAGGGGCTCGATCTGGCTGCGCCGGACCGAGATCAGGGCGAACTCGGCGCCGACGAAGAAGGCGTTGACGACCAGCGTGAGCAGGCCGATCAGCAGCTGGATCGCGGTCATCGGTGGGCCTCGCCGGTCTCGTCGTCTTCCTGGGGGAGCGGCGCGTGCAGCAGGACGCGCGCGGCGCGGCGCCCGGAGGCGTCGACGACGTCGAGACGCCAGCCGCCGAGCTCCACGGTGTCGCCGACGGCCGGGATGCGGCCCAGGTCGGTCGCGAGGACGCCGGCGAGGGTCTCGTACGGTCCGTCCGGCACCTTCAGCCCGATGCGTTCCAGCTGGTCGGTGCGGGCGGCTCCGTCGGCCGACCACAGCAGGCGGCCGTCCTCGTCCTCGCCCGCGCGTGCGAGGTCGGGGGTCTCGTGCGGGTCGTGCTCGTCGCGCACCTCGCCGACGACCTCCTCGACGATGTCCTCCAGGGTCGCGACGCCGGCCGTGCCGCCGTACTCGTCGATGACGACGGCCATGGTCTGCTTCCCGGACAGGCGGTCGAGCAGTTTGTCCACGGTCAGCGTCTCGGGCACGAGCAGCGGCTCGCGCACGATGTCGCCGACGCGGCGCCGCCGGCGCTCGTCGGCCGGTATGGCGAGGACGTCCTTGATGTGCGCGATGCCCACGACGGTGTCGAGGTTGCCCCGGTAGACGGGGAAGCGGGAGAGGCCGGTGGCGCGCGTGGCGTTGGCGACGTCCTCCGCGGTGGCCTGCACCTCCAGGGCGGTGACCTGGACGCGCGGCGTCATGACGTTCTCGGCGGTGAGCTCCGCGAGGTTCAGCGTGCGGACGAACAGCTCGGCGGTGTCCGCCTCCAGCGCGCCCTCCTTCGCGGAGTGGCGCGCGAGGGCCACCAGCTCCTGCGGGGAGCGCGCGGACGCCAGCTCCTCGGTGGGCTCCATGCCCAGGCGGCGCAGGATCCGGTTGGCGGTGTTGTTGAGATGGCTGATCAGCGGCTTGAACGCGGCCGTGAACACGCGCTGCGGCGTCGCCACGACCTTGGCCACGGCGAGCGGCGAGGAGATCGCCCAGTTCTTGGGCACCAGCTCGCCGACGACCATGAGGACCACGGTCGAGAGGGCGGTGCCGAGGACGAGGGCGACCGAGGAGGCCACCGAGGGGGAGAGGCCGAGGTCCTCGACCGGTCCCTTGATCAGCTTGGAGATGGAGGGCTCGGAGAGCATGCCGACGACCAGGTTGGTGACGGTGATGCCGAGCTGGGCGCCGGAGAGCTGGAACGTGAGCGACTTGACGGCCTTGAGGGCGCCGGCGGCGCCGCGCTCGCCCCGCTTGACGGCCGCTTCCAGCTCGCCGCGTTCGACGGTGGTCAGCGAGAACTCCGCCGCAACGAACGCGCCGCACGCGAGCGCGAGCAGCAGCGCCACCAGGAGCAGAAGCACTTCGGTCATCGGGTCACCTCCGTCCCATGATCAGACAGGGAGGCACGGAACGCGCGATGTCGGCCGCCGGAGTCGGAACCGGAACCGGAGCCGGTATCGGAACCGGGGTCGGAAGCGGTGCTCTCGGCGGGGGTGGTACCAGTGCTACTGGGAGGCTCGCCCATGGGCGGACGTTCACACCTTTCGGTCGTCGGGTTTTCTGATCGAGATCCCATGGTAAAGGATCGGCAAAGTGGCGGGCCGGTCACCCCGTGAAGGGCTTCACCCAGCGGCGCCACTCGTCCTGCCGCGCGTACCCGGCCGCCTCCCACGCGCGGTGCGCGCGTGCGTTCTCCTCCAGCACCATGGCGTCCGCGCGGCGCCCGCCCAGCGCGGCGAAACGATCCTCCGCCGCCTTGAGCAGGACCTTGGAGAGGCCGCGGCGGCGGTACGAGGGGAGCACCGCGAGCCGGTAGAGCGAGGCGCGCCAGCCGTCCCAGCCGGCGATCACGGAACCGACGACGCGGTCGCCGTCCACGGCGAGGATCAGAGCCTCGGGGTCGCGGGCGAGGAGCCGTCGCACCCCGTCGACGTCGTCGGAGATGGACGTGCCCTCCGCGGCCTCCCGCCAGAAGGCGAGCACGGTTTCGGCGTCGGAGGGCACCGCGGTCCGGATTTCTATATCGATCATGGCCCGATCCCACCATGCGGGTGAGGCGGCGGCCAGCACGTTCCGCGAGGTGGACGTGGGGTGACGGGGCCGAGCGGGGCGGGAGGGCGAGAAGGACGGGCGAGGGGGACGGGCGAGAGGAAAGGGGTCGCGTCATCCCGTGACGAAGCAGAACTCGTTGCCCTCCGGGTCCCGCATCACCTGGAAGGCGCCCTGTTCGTCGTTGACGAGCCCGCCGACGCGGACCGCGCCGAGCGGCGCCGCCTCGTCGGCCGCCGCCTCGGGGTCGCCCGCCTCCAGGTCCAGATGCAGGCGGTTCTTCGCGGCCTTGCCCTCGGGGACCCGTTGGAAGGCGACGCGGACGAAGCCGGGCGGGTCGACGTACGACCAGTCGGGGCTCCGGTCGACGGGCTCCCCGCCGAGGAGACCGGCCCAGAAACGGGCCAGGGCGGCCGGGTCGCCGCAGTCGAAGACGAGCTCCTGTACGTGTGCGCGCATCTCTTCACCATACGGAGCGAGCCACCGGAATTCCGCGCGCGAGGCGGCTCCCGCGAGCCGCCCCCGCGAGCCGCCCCCGCGCCTGGCCCTCCGACCTCAGGCCCCCGCCTCGCCCCGGAACGCCTCCGCGTCCCAGGTCCCGCCGAGCGCGGGCGCGAGCCAGTCGGCCGCCGCCGCGCGGAAGGCCGCCGGGTCCAGTGCCCCCGCGCCCTCCGGCACCGCGCCGAGCAGCGGCGCGCCGGCCGCCTCCGGGAGGTCCGTCAGGTTGCAGCGCGACGCGAGGTCCGGTGCCGTGGGCCAGCTGCCGACGACCACACCGAGCTGCGCGATCCCGCGCGCCCGCAGCGCCTCCGCCGTGAGCGCGGTCGCGTTCAGCGTGCCGAGTCCGGCCGGCGCGACCACGAGGACGGGCGCGCCGAGCAGCCGGGCCGCGTCGGCGAGCGTGCCGCCGTCCTCGTCGAAGCGGACGAGCAGCCCGCCCGCGCCCTCGACGAGCACCAGGTCGTGCTCCCCGGCGAGCGCGCGGGCAGCCTCCGCGACCTGCGCGGGGCCGACCGGCGCCATACCGGCGCGCCGGGCGGCCGTGCCCGGGGCGAGCGGTTCCGGATAGCGGGCCAGCTCGGCGGCGGTCTTCGCGCCCGAGAGCCGTACCACCTCGTCCGCGTCCCCGCGCT
Source organism: Streptomyces sp. NPDC057854 (assembly GCF_042797055.1). NCBI lineage: Bacteria > Bacillati > Actinomycetota > Actinomycetes > Kitasatosporales > Streptomycetaceae > Streptomyces > Streptomyces sp. NPDC057854. The sequence goes on along the minus strand of NZ_JBHVMF010000004.1, from coordinate 209,421 downwards.
CGTCGGGCGCGAGCCCGGTCTGCGCGGGCTTCAGGACCGCGACCGACCGCCCGGCGGCGACGGCCGCGGCGGCGACGGCCGCGGTCACGACCGTCTTGCCGATCTCCGTGCCCGTCCCGCTGACGACGACGATGCCCATCGCTTCCCTCTCCCTTTCCCTTTTCCTCTTCTGCCTTCTGCTGCCTCGTCGATCGCGCGGGCCGCCGCCGGCGGCGTCAGCCCGCGGTCGCCGCGGCGCGCACCGCCGCGCAGATCCGCGCCAGGTCGGCGTCCCCGGTCACGTACGGCGGCATGGTGTAGACGAGGTCCCGGAAGGGACGCAGCCACACGCCTTCCCGGACCGCCGCCCGGGTCGCGGCCGCCATGTCGACCTCGTGGTCGAGCTGGACGACGCCGATCGCGCCGAGCACCCGCACCTCGCGGACGCCGGGGACGTCCTCGGTCCCGGCGAGACCGTCGCGCAGCCCGGCCTCGATGCGCTTGACCTCGCCCGCCCAGTCCTGGGAGAGCAACAGGTCGATGGAGGCGCACGCGACGGCGGAGGCGAGCGGGTTGCCCATGAACGTCGGGCCGTGCGCGAGCACCGGCACCTCGCCCCGCGAGATGCCGTCGGCGACCGCGCGGGTGCACAGGGTCGCCGCCATCGACAGATAGCCGCCCGTCAGCGCCTTGCCCAGGCACATCACGTCGGGGGAGACCCCCGCCTGGTCGGCGGCGAACAGCGTGCCCGTGCGGCCGAAGCCCGTGGCGATCTCGTCGAAGACGAGCAGCACGCCGTGCGCGTCGCACGCCTCGCGCAGCACCCGCAGGTACGCCGGGTCGTGGAAGCGCATGCCGCCCGCGCCCTGCACCACCGGCTCCACGATCACCGCGGCCAGTTCGTCCGCGTGCCGCGCGATCGCGGCGCGGAGGAGTTCGGCGTACGACTCCTCGTACGCGGCGGGCGGCGCGTCCACGAAGACCTGCTGCTGGAGCACGCCGGACCACAGCTGGTGCATCCCGCCCTCGGGGTCGCACACCGACATCGGCTGCCAGGTGTCGCCGTGGTAGCCGCCGCGCCAGGTCAGCAGCCGCCGCTTGGCGGGGTGGCCGAGCGAACGCCAGTACTGCAGGCACATCTTGGCCGCGACCTCGACGGCGACCGAGCCCGAGTCGCTGAGGAAGACGTGGTGCAGCGGCTCGGGCGTGATCTCCACGAGCCGGGCGGCGAGCCGGACGGCGGGCTCGTGGGTGAGTCCGCCGAACATCACGTGGCTCATCCGGTCGAGCTGACCGCGTGCCGCCTCGTTCAGCACCGGGTGGTTGTAGCCGTGCACGGCCGACCACCACGACGACATGCCGTCGATCAGCTCGGTCCGCCCCTCGGCCGGCTCGGCGAGCCGCAGCCGCACGCCGGACGCGGACGCGACCACCAGCGGCTCCGTACGGCCCGGCATGGGGCCGTACGGATGCCACACGTGCGCCCGGTCGAGGGCGAGGAGTTCGTCGTTGCGCATGGCCGGCCGTTACGCGTTGGGAGCGAGGTCCGTGCCGGCGCCGCGGCGTCGCACCGCGACCAGGTCCGTACGCGCCTCAGACGCAGACGCAGACGCAGACGCGGACGCAGACGCGGACGCCGATACCGGAGCCTGAGCCGGAGCCGCCGCGGGCACCGCGTGGCCGCCGCACGGGCCGCAGCCGCCGCCGGCCTCCGCGTCCGCCGCGTCCGCGTGCGAGCCGCACCCGGCCGCCGCGCCGGAACCGCAGCCTCCGCCCGCCGTCGCGTGGGAGCCGCAGCCGCCGCCCGCCGCCGCGAGCGCGTCGGCGCGGTGGGCGGGCAGCGTGGTCGTGCCCGCGCCCTCCACCTCGAAGCCGGCGTCCGCGATCATGTCGAGGTCGGCCTGGCCGGCCTGGCCCTCGCTGGTGAGGTAGTCGCCGAGGAAGATCGAGTTGGCGATGTGCAGCGCCAGCGGCTGCATCGACCGCAGGTGCACCTCGCGCCCGCCGGCGATCCGGACCTCCACGTCGGGGCAGACGAACCGGACCATGGCGAGGATCCGCAGGCAGCGCTGCGGGCTGAGGTTCCACTCCTTCGCCAGCGGCGTGCCCTCGAACGGGATCAGGAAGTTGACCGGCACCGAGTCCGAGTCCAGCTCGCGCAGCGCGAAGACCACGTCGACCAGGTCCTCGTCGGTCTCGCCCATGCCCGCGATCAGGCCCGAGCAGGCCGAGAGGCCCGCCGCGTGCGCCTTCCGCACGGTGTCCACCCGGTCCGCGTAGGTGTGGGTGGTGGTGATCTCGCCGTACGTGCCCTCGGACGTGTTGAGGTTGTGGTTGTACGCGTCGGCGCCGGCCGACTTCAGCCGCTCGGCCTGCCCGTCGGAGAGCAGACCGAGGCAGGCGCACACCTCGACGCCCTCGTTCTGCTCCTTGATCGCCTCGATGGTCCGGCCGACCCGCTCCACGTCCCGGTCCGTCGGCCCCCGGCCGCTCGCGACCAGACAGACCCGCTTGGCGCCGCCGGCGATGCCCGCCGCGGCGGCCTGCGACGCCTCGTCCGGCTTCAGCCAGGTGTACTTGAGGATGTCGGCCTTGGAGCCGAGCCGCTGCGAACAGTACGAGCAGTCCTCCGGGCACAGCCCGGACTTCAGGTTGACGAGGTAGTTCAGCTTCACCCGCCGCCCGAACCACTGCCGGCGCACCTTGCCGGCCGCGGCCACCACATCGAGCAGTTCGTCGTCGGAGGTCGCCAGCACGGCGAGCGCTTCTTCACGGGTCGGCGTCTCGCGCCGCAGCCCCTTCTCCACCAGCGTGTTCAGCAGGTCCATAAGGGCTGATCCTTGCCTACGGCACACCCCCCGGCCAAGGAGGAACTGAACAAACGAGCCGGATCGAGGTGTGTGTATGACCACATCCCGACCTCGGCCTCCTGCCGTTAGGGTCTGTGCGCTGCCTACAAAAGGCGCCGACGAACGGCGCCGACGAAGGAACGCCCCATGCCCCAGGCCCAGCCGACTCCTCCCGCGCGCCGTTCCGCCTTCGACTGGACCGGCGCGGAGGCCCGGCGGCGGGCGGAGGCCGGGCTGGTGCGGACGCTGAGGCCGCGCCCGGCCGAGTCGGAGCTGCTGGACCTGGCGGGCAACGACTACCTCGGTCTCACCCGGCACCCCGAGGTCACCGAGGCCGCCGCCGAGGCGGCCCGCCGCTGGGGCGCCGGGGCGACCGGTTCGCGGCTCGTCACCGGCACGACCCGGCTGCACACCCGGCTGGAGGAGGAACTGGCCGCGTTCTGCGGCTTCGAGGCCGCCCTCGTCTTCTCCTCCGGCTACACCGCCAACCTCGCCGCGCTCACCGCGCTCGGCGGCCCCGGCGCGCTGATCGTCTCCGACGCCGCCAACCACGCCTCGATCGTGGACGGCTGCCGGCTGGCCCGCGCCGAGGCCGCGGTGGTCCCGCACGCCGACCCCGAGGCCGTACGCAAGACGCTGGAGGCGCATCCGGGGCGGCGGGCGCTCGCGGTCAGCGACTCCGTGTTCTCCGTCGACGGCGACCGGGCCCCGCTGGAGGAACTCGCCGCCGCCTGCCGCGACCACGGCGCCGGCCTGGTCGTGGACGACGCGCACGGCTTCGGCGTGCTCGGCGACGGCGGCCGGGGCGCCGTCCACGGCGCCGGGCTCGCCGGCGACGAGGACGTGGTGGCGACCCTGACCCTCTCCAAGTCGCTGGGCAGCCAGGGCGGCGCGGTCCTCGGACCGGCGCGGGTGATCGAGCACCTGGTCAACGCGGCCCGCACCTTCATCTTCGACACCGGCCTCGCGCCCGCCGCCACCGGCGCGGCGCTCGCGAGCCTGCGGCTGATCGCCGCCGATCCGGGCCTCGCCGAGCGGGCGCGGGCGGTCGCGGCGGCCCTGCACCGGACGCTCACGGACGCGGGCTTCACCTCGGCCCGGCCGGACGCGGCGGTGGTGTCGGTGCACGCGCCGGGGCCTGAGGAGGCGCTGCGGTGGGCGGCCGACTGCCGCGAACGGGGCCTGTCCGTGGGCTGCTTCCGGCCGCCGTCGGTACCGGACGGCATCTCGCGGCTGCGGCTGACGGCTCGCGCCGACCTCACGGACGCGGAGATCGAGCGGGCCGTCGCGACGATCGTGCGGACGGCACCCGCCGGAGCACGCTGAGGCGGCCCAAGACCGCTCAGGACACGCGGAGTTCACCGCATCGGGCGACAGAACGGGGCATATCTCGGGAGAACGCCCCACCCGGGCCTCGGATCGGTGGCAGGCTGACGCGCAGCGCGATCCGGGGCGACGGCCCCGGCGGGAAAGGGACGGCCTCGCCATGCCAGAGCACCAGGAAGCATCCGTCACCCTGCCGAGCGAGCCCGCCGCGGTCGCCACGGCGCGGAGGTTCGTGGCGGAGGTGCTCGGCCGCTGGGGTCTGGACGACGGCGCGGACGCGGCGGACTCGATCCGGCTGATGGTGTCGGAGCTGGCGACCAACGCGGTGCTGCACACCTTCGGGCAATCGCCCACCTTCACCGTCGAGTTGCGGCTCGACCGCGACGAACTCCTGCGGATCGGCGTGACCGACAGCCACCCGCGGTTCCCGCGCCGGCTCCCGGCCGCCGTCCAGCAGGACAACGGGCGCGGCATGGCGATCATCCGCGTCCTCGCCGCGGAGGCCGGCGGCCGCCTCTCGGTCGCCCCGACCGCCGAGGGCGGCAAGACGGTGTGGATCACCCTCCCCTGGGCGATCGCCCCGGCCCCACCCGTCCCGGCCTGACCACCCGCCGCATTCCCCGTCGAGCGCCTCGCTCAGCCGCCGGCGTGCATGTCCGCCGGCGGCCAGGAACCGCCGGCGAAGTGGCGCGCCCAGTACTGCGGATGCAGCTCGGCGAGCCGGTACGCGACCCAGCGGGTCGGGTCGCGAGGATCGGGCACGCCGACCTCGACGTCCGGCCCCCACAGCGCGAGCCGCTCCTGGCAGACACCGCACGGCGGCAGGATCACGTACCGCCCGTCCTCCGGGTCGCGGAAGACGCAGACGGAGGCGGTGACCCGCCGGTCGAGCGTGTACGCCTGGCAGAACGCGCCGGTCTCCTGGCAGAGCGCGACGCTGCCGTGGATGTTGTCGAGCCCGACGCTGGTGAGGATCCGCCCGTCGTCGAGCCGCACCGCCGCGGCCCCGCCGGCCTCGTCGGCGGACCACCGCCGCTCCGCCTGAGCGACGGCTGCGTCCACCAGAGCTTGATCGAGTGTCATCGCCGCATCCTAGGGACGCGGTGGCGGATGGGGGAGCCGGACCCGTGCTCCGGGCAGGGGCTGTCAGCCGATGCCGCGCGTCACGACGTCGAAGCCGAGGTCGGTCAGCAGCTTGGCGGCGTGGTCCCTGCCGCCGGAGAACTCGTCGCTGCCCAGCGGTTCCAGGCCGGGCAGGTAACCGTGCGCCGCTCCCACGACGGCCTTGGAGTCGTACTCCCTGCCGTCGATCACGAGGACGTAGCTGCGGGCCGGTCCGAAGCGGTACTTCTCCAGGAACGCGTCCCGGCCGTTCAGGTCGTACTCCTCGACCGCCCGCAGGACCGCGGATCGGGTGATGTCGCGCAGAGCCATGCCGCGCAATCTAGTCGAGGCAACTGGACGGCCGCCAGGAGGGGCATCCGGCCGATTCTGCACCGGACTTGATCGTTCGACACTACGATGCGAGCATTCCGCGCTTCCCGTGATCCGATTCGGAGACGTTCCATGGTCCTGCCGCTGGTTCCGCTTGTCCTGATCGGGGTCGGCGCCGTCAGCGGCGCCGGCGGCGTCGCCCTCGGTCTCAAGGGCGGGTTCGACATCAAACGGGCCAACGACCGCATCCGGAAGGCCGGGGCGCGGCACGACGAGGAACGGCTCGCGCTGGAGGCGCACGAGCTGGTCACCAACGAGAGGCTGAGGGCCCTCGGCAGCTGCCAGGAGCACGCCTTCCACGGGGTGGTCGAGCGCATGGCCGCGTTTCTGCGCCGCCACGAGAAGCAGGTGTCGGAGAGCGAGAAGCTTCTGGTGGACGGGCTCGACTCGACGCCCGGACAGGTCACGGTCGACCGGAGCCTCGGGCAGGACGCCGTCGCCTGGATGCGGGGGATCGTGGGGGCGGCGGTGACGGGGGCGGGGATCAACGCCGGTGTGACCAGCGCGGTCACGACGCTCGCCACCGCGAGTACGGGCACCGCCCTCTCCTCGCTGTCCGGGGCGGCGCTGACGAACGCGACGCTGGCCGCGCTCGGCGGCGGCAGCCTCGCGTCGGGCGGCGCCGGCATGGCGGTCGGAGCCGCGGCCCTCAACTTCGTCACCGTCGGGCCCGCGCTCCTGGTGAGCGGTCTCGTCGTCGCCGGACAGGGCGAGAAGGCGATGACCAGAGCACGCGAGAACGAGGCGGCGATCGGTGTCGCCATCGCCGGGATGCAGGCGAAGAAGGCGACGTTCGACGGGATCATCGCCCGGGCCGCGGAACTGGAGAGCGTGCTCGCCCAGCTCGTCGAGCGGGCGACGCGCGCCCTCGACCTGCTGGAGTCCGAGCCGTTCGTCCCGGAGCCCCACGCGGCCCGCTTCCGGCGGGCGCTGTCGCTGGCCGTGGCCGTTCGCGATGTGGCGTCGGCGAAGATCGTCGACGAATCCGGCGAGCCGTACGAGGAGACGGCTCCTTTCCGGATGAGGTATCGAACCCTGCTCAAGGAGGCCGCGGATGTCTGACACGGTGCACACGGGCAAGATCCTGCGCCCGACGGCTCCGGCGATTCCCGCCGCCGACGCGGTCGCCGCCCTGCACGAGATCGTGGCGGCGGCGCGTGAGTACGGCCGGATCCGGCAGGAGGAGCAGACGAAGCGCGCGGCCGTCGCCGCGGCGGAGCACGTCCAGGTCGAGCGGATCCGCGCGGCCGAGGCGAGCCTGCGGCACTACTTCGACCGCGTCTTCGCGGAACGCGCGCGGACCGGAACGGAGATGTTCGTCCGCCTGGACCAGGCCATGGAGTCAGGGGATCCCCAGATGGTGCACGCGGTGGTGCGGGGCATCGTCGACCTCGCGCAGGCGTCGCCGCTCGCCGGCGTCGACGACTTCGGCAGGTTCTGGGCGGAGCTCGGCACGGAGGACAGCCCGGTCGAGCTCTGATGTTTCCGGTGGAGGCATCCGGGCCTTCTCCGTGAGCGAGAGCGGCTGAGGCGGGGAGAGAGATGACGGCCCGGCCGTGGGTGGCCGGGCGCCATCGGGAACCGGCGCCCGCGGTAGGGGTGCGGTGGCGCCGCCGCACCCCGGGGACGGCCGCGGGCGCCGGGGGGTCAGCGGACGCGGCCGTAGGAGACCTTGGAGGTCCAGATCTTGTCGAGCTTCACCCAGGAGCCGGTCTTGGGGGAGTGCCAGATCTTGCCGCTGCCGGCGTAGATCCCGACGTGGTAGACGCGGCCGCCGGAGTGGAAGAAGACCAGGTCGCCCTTCTGCCGGCTGGAGGCGGAGATGTGCCGGGTCTTGTTGTACTGCTGCTGCGCGGTGCGGGGCAGCGACTTGCCCGCCTTCTTGTACGCGTAGAGCGTGAGCCCGGAGCAGTCGAAGCGGGAGGGGCCCGCCGCGCCGTACCGGTACGGTGCGCCCTTCTTGGCCGCGGCGACGCTGAGTGCCTTCGCTGCGTGCGTGGTGGCTGCCTGGGCCTCGGGTGCCGCTCCCGGTGCGAGGAGCGTGCCGCCGACGGCGGCGAGGGTGAGAGCCGAGATGGCTCCCGCCCGGGACAGCAGGGACGGGACATGCATCTGCGCAGTCATGCGCAACCCTTCGTCAGCCGCCTGTGAAGGATGACCTGTCGGGTTCGGGCAGGCGAAGATGCCCGGCCGCGGCTGCGGCTTCACCCCAAGGGACGGCCGCGCCGGAGATCCGGCGCGGCCGACCCGTACTGCTCGGGTCCTCCACTCCTGCCGATCCAATCCTGTCGACCAGGCGTCCGGGACGGCGGCAGGACTCGGCGTCCGCCCGGACCGCCCCGCCTGGGTGGCGGGGGCTTGTCGTCGTCGAGGATCTTGACCCACCGAACGGTCGAAATCCGAGCGGAAACGACGTTATGTGAGGCTCCTCACGACTGATCCATACGGGTGGACAAGAGGGTTTCGTGATCGTCGGAGGTTTCGCCGACGAGCCCCGTACCAGCGCCGGAATGTCCCATTCCGCCAAATGCGTACACCCGTTGTGCAACTTGCCCGCGCCCCCTGCCGCATGCCCGACTACGCCGAACGGGGGAGGATTTCTGCGTCCGGTGTCCGCCGTACGGGGCTCGACACGACACGTCGGAATGTCAACTGGCGGGGGTTCCCGGCACGGTGACCCGCGCCGCGCGCCGCTCCCCGTCCAGCACGCGCAGCGCGCACGCCAAGGTCTCCGCGTGGATCTCGCCCTCGCCCCGCAGGTGCATGAGCGTCAGAGCCTCGCGCAGCGCCGCCACCCGGCCGGGCAGCGCCTGCGCGGCCCGCAGGGCGCCGTAGGTGTGCGAGGTCCTGGACGGATTGATCCTCCCCAGGAGGTCGACGACTTCGAGGTACGCGTCGATGAACTGGCCCTCGGCGCGCGTCAGGGCGGGCAGCGGCGGAAGCTCCGGCACCATCGCGCGCTCACCGCGCCGGCGTGCCGGCGGCGGTCCGGCGGTCGCTGACGATGTGGTCGACCAGGCCGTAGGCGAGCGCGGCCGGCGCGTCGAGGACGGTCGGCCGGTCGGTGTCGGCGGTGATCCGCTCCTCGGTCCGGCCCGTGTACGCGGCGAGCAGCCCCGTCATCACCGCGCGCAGCCGCGCCAGTTCGCGCGCCTGCAGGTCCAGGTCGGAGGGCTGCCCCGCGAACGGCTCGTCCAGCACCGGCTGGCGCAGGGTGACCCGGGCGCCGGGCAGCATCATCCGCTTCCCCGGCGTGCCCGCGGCGAGCAGCACCGCCGCCGTGGAGCCCGCCTGGCCGAGGCAGGTCGTCTCCACGTCGCTCGCCAGGCTGCGCATCGTGTCGTGGATCGCGGTCATCGCCGTGATCGAGCCGCCGGGGGAGTTGAGGTACAGCGCGATGTCCTGGCCCGGGGCGTCCGCGTCCAGGTACAGCAGCTGTGCGATCACGTCGCTCGCGGCGACGTTGTCGACGGCCGTACCGAGGAAGACCACCCGGTTCTCCAGGAGCTTCGCGTACGGGTCGAGGGTGCGGGTGCCGTACGAGGTCCGCTCCGAGAACTCCGGCAGTACGTGGCGTGCGTGCATGGCAGGCGCCTCCTTCTGTCAAAAATGTACAGGACGTACAGACCGTAAGATGAGGAGCATGACCTACGAGATCCCGGTGACGCAAGCGAGGGCGGAGCTCGCCGACCTGATCAACAAGGTGGTGTACGGCGGCGAGCGCGTCGTCGTGACCCGCCACGGGAAGCCGCTCGTCGCCCTGGTCTCCGCCGCTGACCTGGAACGACTCGAGAAGCTGGAGGCCGAGGAGCACGAGGCGGCCGAGGCCCCCGTGATCCGTTCGGTCTCCGGCACGGGCCTCGCGGGCGGGCTCGGTTCCGCCACCGGTGAACAGCGCCGCTTCGGCATCGCCGCCCACCACCGCGAGCCGGGCGCGGGCTGACCCCGCGCGGACGGACCCCGGGCGGCAGGAAGCCGTGTGCCCCCTGCTCGACGAGTCGGACAGGGGGCACACGGCTGTGTGCGTCCGGGGCGCGGTGGTCAGGCCGCCGTCGCCGCGACCGGCGGCGCGGCCGGTACGGGCGCGGGCGCCGTCCGCCGGCCGCCGAGGACCAGCGCGGCCAGGCCCGCCGCCGTCCAGAGGGAGAGGACCAGCAGCGGCCCGCCGGCGGCGGCGCCGTCGAAGTACGCGACGGAGCGGAGCGCCGTACCGCCCGCGCCCGGCGGCAGCCACTGGCCGAGGAGCCCGATCCCGGACGGGAGGAGTTCCGGCGCGCTGGCCACGCCGGAGAACGCGTTGCCCGCGAGGACGGTGAGCACGGCGGCGAGACCGAAGCCGGGCCTCCCGAGCACGGTGGCGAGGCCCGCGAAGGTCGCGCCGATCGCCAGGACGGTCAGGGCGAGGACGCCGGCCTCGGCCCAGACGTTCCCGGTCAGCGCGCCGAGCCAGCCGTGCGCGAGCGCCGCGCCGGTGAGGCCCGCCAGCAGGGACGCGCCGACGAGGGTGGCGGCGGCGCGGGCGCCGCGCAGCCCGAGCAGCACGGCGACCGCGCCCGTGGCGGCGCCCGCGATCGCGAGCGGCAGCAGGCCGGCGCCGAGGACGGCGCCGCGCGGGTCGCCGGGCGGCAGGGCGACGACGTCGGTGACGGGCACGGCGCGGCCCTCCGCCGCGGCGCGGCCGGCGACGGCCTCGCGCAGCAGGCCGGCGACGACCGGGCCGCCGGCGGAGGCGGTGAGCAGTTCCGGGCCGGCGGGGGTGACGACGACCGCGCCGTAGACCTCGCGGTTCTCGACGGCGGCGCGCGCGGCGGCGGCGTCCTCGTACCGGTGGATCTCGAAGGCGCCCTCGCGGCTGCCGAGTTCGCGGGCGACGCCGTCCGCCGCCGCGGCCGGGCCGGCCACGCCGACGGGCAGGTCGCGCGGGGCGACGCGGGCGGCGGGCCAGGCGAACGTCCACAGGAGGAGGGCGGCGAGGGTGGGGACGAGCAGGAGGACCGCGAGCGTCTTGCGCCCCGCGGTGGGGGTGGTGGCGGACATGACGGCCTCGATTCGCGGGTCGGAGAGGCGGGCTTCCGGTACACGATCCCAAAGAGAAGGATCGTTCGTTTTATCCCTGCCCCACTGTCCGCCGGGAGGGCGAAGTTGTCAAGAACGAATATTCGTTTTAGCTTCGGGGCATGGCCCGTGTCTCCCAGGAACACCTCGACGCCCGCCGCCGCCAGATCCTCGCCGGCGCCGCCCGCTGCTTCGCCCGCAACGGCTTCCACGCCACGTCCATGCAGGACGTGCTCGCCGAGGCCGGGCTCTCCGCCGGCGCGGTGTACCGCTACTTCCGGAGCAAGGACGAGCTCATCGCGGCCATTGCCGACGAGACCTTCACCCGTATCCGCGGCGCCTTCACGGAGGCGAGCGACGTCAGCCCGCCGCCGCTGCCCGACGTGCTGATCGCCCGGGTGCTGATGATCGTCCTCGACGGCGGGATCGCCGGGGCGGAGCGGCAGGCGTTCGCGCGGCTGGTCGTCCAGGTGTGGGCCGAGACCTTCCGGGACGAGGCGCTGGCGAAGACCCTCGCCCAGGGCTTCGCCGGGATGCGGGAGATCTGGGCCGGGCTGGTCGACGCGTACCGCGCCAACGGCCTGGTCCCCGACGACGTCTCCTCCGCCTGCCTGGCCCGTACCCTCATTGCCACCGTCCAGGGCTTCATCGCCCAGCAGGCTCTCTTCGGCGACGTCGAGATCGACGTCCTGCGGGAGGGACTGCGCGGCCTCATGGCGATGAACGCCGCCGGGGCCGCGCCCCCGAGCGGATGATCATGGAATCGCAAAGCCGGAGTTAACGAGCCGGAAAAACTTCCGCCCTAACGTGCAATGTCCGGCCGTCCACCGCATCTCCGCAGTTCAACAGAGTGTTGACGGTCGGTAGGGTCCGCAGCTGTCCGGGTGCGGCCCGGTGGACGACTGTGAGGTGGAAGAAGTGCAACTGAGCCCGCACGAGCAGGAACGCCTGCTCATCCATGTGGCCGCCGACGTCGCGGAGAAGCGCCGCGCCCGCGGGGTGAGGCTCAACCACCCCGAGGCCGTCGCCCTCATCACGGCGCACGTCCTGGAGGGCGCCCGGGACGGGCGCACCGTCGCCGAACTCATGGCCTCCGGCCGCAAGGTGCTCTCCCGCGACGACGTCATGGACGGCATCCCCGAGATGATCCACGACGTCCAGGTCGAGGCCACCTTCCCGGACGGCACCAAGCTCGTCACCGTCCACGACCCGATCGTCTGACGGGGGCCGGCACCGATGATCCCCGGAGAGATCCTGTACGCGGACGGGCCGGTGCCCCTCAACGAGGGCCGCCCCGTCACCCGCCTCACCGTCCTGAACGCCGCCGACCGGCCCGTCCAGGTCGGCTCCCACTACCACTTCGCCGAGGTCAACCCCGGTCTCCGCTTCGACCGCGCCGCCGCCCGCGGCCTGCGGCTGCACATCGCCGCCGGGACCGCCGTCCGCTTCGAGCCCGGCATCCCCGTCGAGGTCGCGCTCGTGCCGATCGCCGGCCGCCGGATCGTCCCCGGCCTGCGCGGCGAGACCGCCGGCCCGCTCGACGCCCCCGCGGCCCCCACCACCCCCACAGCCCCCGGCGCGCCGAACGGAGCCCCCCGTGCCTGACCTCCACCGCGCCGTCTACGCCGACCTGTTCGGCCCCACCACCGGCGACCGGATCCGGCTCGCCGACACCGACCTCCTGGTGGAGATCGAGGAGGACCGCGCGGGCGGCCCCGGACGGGCCGGCGACGAAGCCGTCTTCGGCGGCGGCAAGGTCATCCGCGAGTCGATGGGCCAGTCCCGCACCACCCGGGCCGAAGGCGCCCCCGACACCGTGATCACCGGCGCGGTCGTCATCGACCACTGGGGGATCGTCAAGGCGGACATCGGCATCCGCGACGGCCGGATCACCGCCCTCGGCAAGGCCGGCAACCCCGACACCATGGACGGCGTCCACCCCGACCTGGTCATCGGCCCCGAGACCGAGATCATCGTCGGCAACGGCCGGATCGTCACCGCCGGCGCCGTCGACGCCCACGTCCACTTCATCTCGCCGACCGTCGTCGAGCAGGCGCTCGCCACCGGCGTCACCACCCTGGTGGGCGGCGGCACCGGCCCCGCCGAGGGCACCAAGGCCACCACCGTCACCCCCGGCCCCTGGCACACCGCCCGGATGTTCGAAGCCCTCGACACCTTCCCCGTCAACATCGGGCTCCTCGGCAAGGGCACCACCATGTCCCGCGAGGCGATGCACTCCCAGCTGCGCGGCGGCGCCCTCGGCTTCAAGATCCACGAGGACTGGGGCGCCACCCCCGCCGTCATCGACGCCTGCCTGAGCGTCTGCGAGGAGACCGGCGCCCAGCTCGCCATCCACACCGACACCCTCAACGAGGCCGGATTCGTCGGCGACACCCTCGCCGCCATCGCGGGCCGGACCATCCACGCGTACCACACCGAGGGCGCCGGCGGCGGACACGCGCCCGACATCATCACCGTGGTCTCCGAGCCGTACGTGCTGCCCAGCTCCACCAACCCGACCCGGCCGCACACCGTCAACACCGTCGAGGAACACCTCGACATGCTGATGGTCTGCCACCACCTCAACCCGGCCGTCCCCGAGGACCTCGCCTTCGCCGAGTCCCGCATCCGGCCCTCCACGATCGCCGCCGAGGACGTCCTCCACGACCTCGGCGCCATCTCGATCATCTCCTCCGACTCCCAGGCCATGGGCCGGATCGGCGAGGTGGTCCTGCGGACCTGGCAGACCGCCCACGTCATGAAGAAGCGGCGCGGCGCCCTGCCCGGCGACGGCCGCGCCGACAACCACCGGGTGCGCCGCTACGTCGCCAAGTACACGATCAACCCGGCCGTCGCCCAGGGCATGGACCACCTCATCGGCTCCGTCGAACCCGGCAAGCTCGCCGACCTCGTGCTGTGGGAGCCCGCCTTCTTCGGGGTGAAGCCGCTCGCCGTCCTCAAGAGCGGCCAGATCGCCTACGCGCAGATGGGCGACGCCAACGCCTCCATCCCCACCCCGCAACCGGTACTGCCGCGACCCATGTTCGGCGCCCTCGGCCGCGCCGCCGCCACGGGCTCCGTCAACTTCACCGCCCAGGCGGCCATCGAGGACGACCTGCCCCAGCGCCTCGGCCTGGCCAAGGAGTTCACCACGATCCGCTCCACCCGCCGCGTCACCAAGGCCGACATGCGGGAGAACGACGCCCTGCCCCGCGTCGAGGTCGACGCCGACACCTTCACCGTCACCATCGACGGCGAACCGGTCGAACCCGCCCCCGCCGTGGAACTGCCCATGGCCCAGCGCTACTTCCTCTTCTGATGACCGCGACCGCGACCGCGACCCGCACCGCCCTCCTGGTCCTCGCCGACGGGCGCTTCCCGGCCGGCGGGCACGCCCACTCCGGCGGCGCCGAGGCCGCCGTGAAGGCCGGGCGCATCCGCGACGCCGCCGGACTCGAGGCGTTCTGCCGTGGGCGGCTGCACACCGCCGGCCTCACCGCGGCGGGCCTCGCCGCCGCGGCGGCCCTCGGGCACGACCCGTACGAGCTCGACGCCGCCGCCGACGCCCGCACCCCGTCGCCCGCGCTGCGCGCCGCCGCCCGCCGGCTCGGCCGCCAGCTGCTGCGCGCCGCCCGCGCCGCCTGGCCGAGCCCCGAACTCGACGCGCTCGCCGCCGCCTTCCCGCGCGGCGCCCACCAGCCCGTCGTCCTGGGCGTCACGGCCCGGGCGGCGGGACTCGGGCCCGAGGACGCCGCGCACTGCGCCGCGTACGAGACGGTAGGCGGTCCCGCGACCGCGACCGTACGCCTCCTCGGCCTCGACCCCTACCAGGCGACCGGCGTCCTCGCCCGGCTCGCACCCGAGACGGACCAGGTCGCGCGCCGGGCCGTCGCCGCCGCCCGCGAGGGCGTCGACGCGCTGCCCGCCGCCTCCGCGCCGCTCCTCGACATCACCGCCGAGCAGCACGCGGCCTGGCCCGTCCGCCTCTTCGCCTCGTAACACGGGAGTTCCCCATGCACCTCGACCACGGCCACACCCACCACGGCGCCGTCTCCGCCGACGCCCACCGCCCCGACGGCACCCGGCGCGCGCTGCGCGTCGGGCTCGGCGGACCGGTCGGCTCCGGCAAGACCGCCACCGTCGCCGCGCTCTGCCGCCACCTCCGCGACAGCCTCTCGCTCGCCGTCGTCACCAACGACATCTACACCCGCGAGGACGCCGAGTTCCTGCTCCGCGAGGCGGTGCTGCCGCCCGAGCGCATCCAGGCCGTCGAGACCGGCGCCTGCCCGCACACCGCCATCCGCGACGACATCTCCGCCAACCTCGAAGCCGTCGAGGAACTGGAGGACGCCGTCGGCCCGCTCGACCTGATCCTCGTCGAGTCCGGCGGCGACAACCTCACCGCCACCTTCTCCCGCGGCCTCGTCGACGCGCAGATCTTCGTCATCGACGTCGCCGGCGGCGACGACATCCCCCGCAAGGGCGGCCCCGGCGTCACCACCGCGGACCTCCTCGTCGTCAACAAGACCGACCTCGCCCCGCACGTCGGCTCCGACCTCGGCCGGATGGCCCGCGACGCCGCCGCGCAGCGCGGCGACCTGCCCGTCGTCTTCACCTCGCTCCGCTCGGCGGAGGGCGTCGGCCCCGTCGCCGCCTGGCTGCGCGAACGGCTCGCCGCCTGGACGGCCGCGCCCGCCGCCACCGCATGAGCCTGCGCGCCACCGCCCGGATCGCCGCCGAGGCCGACGGCTCCCTGCCGGTCCTGGAGAGCGACGGCCCGCTCGCCCTGCGCCGCACCCGCGCCGCCGCCCCCGGCTGGTCGCGGGTCACGGTCGTCGGCGCGATGAGCGCACCGCTCGGCGGCGACCGGCTCGCCGTCGAGACGGAGGTACGCGACGGAGCCCGGCTGCTGGTCGACTCGGCTGCCGCCACCCTCGCCCTGCCCGGCCGCGCGCCCGGTCCCGCCACGTACGCGCTCCGGCTCCGGGTCGGCGCGGACGCCGCCCTGCGCTGGCTGCCCGAACAGCTCGTCAGCGCCCACGGCTCCGACCTGCGCGTGCGCACCGGCGTCGACCTGGCGCCCACCGCGCGACTGGTCCTGCGCGAGGAGCAGGCCCTCGGCCGGCACGGCGAACCGCCCGGCACGCTGTTCTCCCGCCTCACCGTCCGCCGCGCGGGCCGCCCGCTGCTCGACCAGGAACTCGCGTACGGCCCCGGCGCGCCCGGCGGCTGGGACGGCGGCGCCGTCCTCGCCGGGCACCGGGCCACCGGCCAGCTCCTCGTCGTCGATCCGGCGTACGGCGACGACCCGCCGGCGGCCCGCCCGCTCGGCGAGACCGCGGCGCTCACCCCGCTGGCCGGCCCGGCCGTGCTCGTCACCGCGGTCGCCGCCGACGCGCTCGCCCTGCGCCGGATCCTCGACGCGGCGCTCGGCGAACTCGCCGCCGGGTGAGCCGAGTCCGGGCGCACCGCTCAGCGGATTCCGCTCTCCGGTTATGGGTTCGGCAAAGAAACAGGTGTGCGGACTGTCGGGACGGCCTCCCAGACGAAAGGATCACCCGGACAGACGACCACCTACAGGGGGAGGACCTGTGAGACGACGCACGGCAGCGCTCGGCTCCGCCGGCACGCTCGTCGCCGCCACGCTCGTCGCGGGCGCGCTCGCGGCGCCGGCCGCGAACGCCGAGAGCGGCGAGCGCCACGGACGCGACGCCGAGGCGATCGGCGTCGCCGTCGCCGCGGCCCAGGCGGCCCGCACCGGCATCGACTGGAAGGACTGTCCCGCCGACTGGGGCCTGGAGAAGCCCATCCAGTGCGGCTGGGTCACCGTCCCCGTCGACTACGCCAAGCCGTACGGCAAGAAGATCAAGATCGCCGTCGACCGGATCGCCGCCACCGGCACCCCGGCCGAGCGCCAGGGCGCGCTCCTCTACAACCCCGGCGGCCCCGGCGGCTCCGGCCTCCGCTTCCCGCGCCGGGTCACCACGAACAACAAGATCTGGGCGAACACCGCCAAGGCGTACGACTTCGTCGGCTTCGACCCGCGCGGCGTCGGCAAGTCCGCGCCGATCTCCTGCGTCGACCCGACCGAGTTCGTCAAGGGCCCCAAGCTCGACCCGGTCCCCGACAGCGAGGCCGACAAGCTGGCACAGCGCAAGCTCGCCGCCGAGTACGCGGAGGGCTGCTTCGAGAAGAGCGGCGACATGCTCCCGTACATGACGACGCCGAACACCGCCCGCGACCTCGACGTCGTCCGCGCCGCCCTCGGCGAGAAGAAGCTCAACTTCGTCGGTGTCTCGTACGGCACCTACCTCGGCGCCGTCTACGGCACCCTCTTCCCGACGCACGTCCGCCGCATGGTCCTGGACAGCGTCGTCAACCCGTCGACCCGCTCCATCTGGTACGAGGCCAACCTCGGCCAGGACATCGCCTTCGAGGGCCGGCTCACCGACTGGATGACCTGGGTCGCCCAGAACGACGCCACCTACCACCTCGGCGACACCCTCGCCGAGGTCCGCAAGCAGTGGGACACCCTGCGCGCCGCCGCCAAGAAGGCGCCGCTCGGCGGCAAGGTCGGCCCGGCCGAGCTCATCGGCTTCTTCCAGAGCGCCCCGTACTACGACTCCATGTGGGCCCCGGTGGCCGAGGCGTGGAGCGCGTACGCCGCCGGCGACCCGCAGCCGCTGATCGACAACGCCGCCGCCGACCTCACCGACACCGCCGGCAACATCGCCGCCGAGAACGGCAACGCCGTCTACACGGCCGTCGAGTGCGCGGACGCCCCCTGGCCGACCAGCTGGAAGAAGTGGGACCGGGACAACTCCCGCCTCCACGAGCAGTACCCGTTCATGACCTGGTCCAACGCCTGGATGAACCTGCCCTGCGCCACCTGGAAGGTGCCGAGCCAGCGTCCGGTGCAGGTCAAGACCGGCAAGGGCCTGCCGCCCGTGCTCATCACCCAGGCCGAGCGCGACGCCGCCACCCCGTACGAGGGCGCCCTCGAACTGCACAAGCGGTTCAAGAACTCGCGCCTCGTCACCGAGCGCGACGCCGGCTCCCACGGCATCACCAACCTGGTCAACCCGTGCCTCAACACCAAGGTCGAGGACTACCTGCTGACCGGCCGGCTCGACGCCACGGACCAGACGTGCGCCCCGCACGCCGCTCCGACGCCGTGACCCCGGCGCAGCGATGAACGACGGAGGGGCGGTCGCACCACGACCGCCCCTCCGCCCGTTCCCCCGCACGGAGAAAGAGCGCCCGGCTCAGGAGTCGCCCGCCGCCTTCACCACGGCCGCGTACTCGTCCACGTACTCCTGCCCCGACAGCCGCATGATCGCGTACATGATCTCGTCCGTGACCGCCCGCACCACCGCGCGCTCGTCCGCCGAGCCCGCGAACCGCGAGAAGTCCAGCGGCTCCCCGAACCGCACGGTCACCCGCCGGATCCGGGGCACCACCCGCCCCGGCGGCTGGATCTCGAAGGTGCCGACCATCGCGCACGGCACCACCTTCACCCCCGCCGTCAGCGCCATCACCGCCACCCCGGCCTTGCCCTTGTACAGCCGCCCGTCGTGCGAGCGGGTGCCCTCCGGATAGATCCCCAGCAACTCACCCCTCGCCAGCACCCCCAGCCCCTCCCGGATCGCGGCCTGCCCCGCCTCCTTCCCCGAGCGGTCCACCGGGATCTGCCCGGCCGCCCGGAAGAACGCGGCCGTCAGCCTCCCCTTCAGCCCCGGCCCGGTGAAGTACTCCTGCTTCGCCAGGAAGGTGATCCGCCGGTCCAGCACCGCGGGCATCAGGAAGTGGTCGGAGAAGGACAGGTGGTTGCCCGCGACGATCGCCGCACCCTCCTCGGGAACGTGCTCGATCCCCTCCACCCTCGGCCGGAACAGCAGTTTCAGCAGCGGTCCGAGCAGTACGTACTTCAGCAGCCGGTAGAACACCGGAACCCCCGTTCGTCGTCGTCACGCCCGTTGTAACGCCCCCGCCGCCCGTGGTCCACTGGGAGGAGTGGCCCGATCCCACCGGGAGGCCGACATGCCAGGCGCGCGCGGACCCCGGCGTCCCGGGCGCGGGCTCGCCGCGCTGCTCTGCGCGGTGACCGCGGCCGGCCTCTACGGCTGCTCCGGCGCTGCCTCGCCCGACCCGCCCACGCCGACGCGCCCGTCCGCCACCGCCCCCGCCGGCGTCTCGCCCTTCACCGGCCTGCCCGCCCGCACCGGCCCCGTCCTCGCCGTCAAGATCGACAACCTCGCCGCGGCCCGCCCCCAGACCGGCCTGGGCGCCGCCGACCTCGTCTACGTCGAACAGGTCGAGGGCGGCGTCACCCGCCTGCTCGCCGTCTACTCCTCCCGCCTCCCCGACCGCGTCGGCCCCGTCCGCAGCGCCCGCGAGTCCGACATCTCCCTGCTGCGCCCCTTCGGCCGGCCCGCCCTCGCCTACTCCGGCGCGCAGACCAAGCTGAACCCGCTCCTCGGCGCCGCGCCGCTCGACCTCGTCACCGAGGCGAACGCGCCCGCGGCGTTCCGGCGCTCCCCGGACCGCCCGGCCCCGCACAACCTCTACGTACGCCCCGCGCGCGCCCTCGACGCCGCCCCGGACGCCTCCGACGCGCGGCCCGTCGGGCTCCGCTTCGGCCCCGCGCCCCCCGGCGGCGCCGCGACGACGGCCGAGACCGTCCGCTTCCCGGCCGCCCGCTACACCTTCACCTGGTCCGCCGCCGACCGGACCTGGCGCGTCGCGCTCGACGGCCGCGCCGTGACCGCCACCGACACGGGTCCGCTCGCGCCCGCCACCGTCGTCGTCCAGCGGGTGACCGTCCGCCCCTCCGCGTTCCGCGACGCGACCGGCGCCGTCTCGCCGTACACCGAGACCACCGGCTCCGGCACGGCGACGGTGCTGCGCGACGGCCGGGCGTACGAGGCCCGCTGGTCCCGTCCCGACCCGGCCGGCGGCACCGCCTTCACCACCCCCGGCGGCGCCCCGCTCGCCTTCGCCCCCGGCCAGGTCTGGTTCGTCCTCGCGCCGCGCTGACGCCGGCCCGGCGGACGACCGGGGAGCAGCCCGGCCGTCAGCGCGCCGCCGGCCCCGCGCCGCTCCCGCCGCCCGCCCGCCGCGCGCGTGGCGCGGCCGGCGCGTCCGTGCTGTCCGCCGCGGCCATCCCGATCGTCGCCACGCCCAGCACGATCCAGCCGAACCAGAGCCAGCCACTGCTGCCGAGCGCCACCGTGTACGCGGTGATCAGCACCAGCGCGGCGCACGTGACGATCGTCATCGCCTTCGTGGAACCGGACATCCGCCCGCCCTCCTCCCGACAGCGGCCCGTGGCCGGGGAAGTCTCCCTGCCATCGTGACGCCAGACGGGGGGCGCGCGCTACTCCCCGGACACACCGGCGTGCGCCGGACGCCCCTCGGAGCCCTCCCGGACGCCACGGGGCCCCCGGGACACGATCGGTCCCGGGGGCCCCGGCGGAACTCACGAAACAGGCGACGGCTCAGCGGCGCGCCTGCGGCGAAGGCTCAGCGGCGCGCCTGCAGCGACGCCAGGTACGCGTTGTACTCCGCCAGCTCCTTGTCGCCGTCCCGGTCGGCCTGCCGGTCCTTGCGGACCGCCTGCCGCTGCTCGGAGTGGTACCACTGGTAGACCAGCGCGATCAGCACCAGCACCGACGGGATCTCGCTGAACGCCCAGGCGATGCCGCCCGCCGCGTTCTGGTCGGCGAGCGCGTCGATGCCGAGCGAGGCGGGCGGGTTCGCGTACGCCTTCACCATCGGCTGGCTCGCCATCATCATCGCGATGCCGAAGAAGGCGTGGAACGGCATGCCGGCGAACAGCTCCAGCATCCGCATCACGTACCCGGGGCGGTGCGGGCCGGGGTCGACGCCCATGATCGGCCAGAAGAAGACCAGGCCCACCGCCAGGAAGTGGACCATCATCCCGATGTGCCCGGCCGTCGACCCCATCAGGGTGTCGAAGAGCGGGGTGAAGTAGAGGCCGTAGAGGCTGGCGATGAACATGCTGATGGTGAACACGGGGTGCGTGATGACCCGCATGTACCGGCTGTGCAGCAGCTTCAGCAGCAGCTCTCGCGGACCGAGCGAGCCGCGTCCGGCGACCGGCAGCGCGCGCAGCGCCAGCGTCACCGGCGCGCCGAGCAGCAGCAGGATCGGCGAGACCATGGAGATCATCATGTGCTGCACCATGTGCACGCTGAACATGACCATGCCGTAGTCGTTCAGCTTGGTGCACATCACCAGGGCGATGCTCAGCACGCCCGCCGTGAACAGCACGGTCCGGCCGACCGGCCAGGCGTCACCGCGCCTGCGGAGCCGGGCGACGCCCCACCCGTACAGACCGAGCGCCGCGAGGCAGCCGATCAGGAAGAAGAGGTCAGGAGAGAACTCCAGGCCCCGCCCCAGCGTGAACGGCGGCAGGTCCGTGGTCATGCCGTGCCCGCTGTGATCCATCGCTTACTCCTGGAGCCCATTGCGCGCCGAGCCCGTTTCGCGCTTGTTGTCCGCACCAGACTAGAACCGCCCCCGGCCGCGCTCGCGACCGGGGGCGGGTGTGCGGCGGGGGGCCGCTCAGAGCACGCACTCGGCCTCGGTGTAGCGGTCCTCGGGGACCGTCTTCAGCGTCTGCACGGCGTCGGCCAGCGGCACCATCACGATGTCGGTGCCGCGCAGCGAGGTCAGCATGCCGAACTCGCCGCGGTGCGCGGCCTCGACCGCGTGCCAGCCGAAGCGGGTGGCGAGGACGCGGTCGTACGCGGTGGGGGTGCCGCCGCGCTGGACGTGGCCGAGGATGACCGGGCGGGCCTCCTTGCCGAGGCGGCGCTCCAGCTCGACGGAGAGCTGGTTGGCGACGCCGGTGAAGCGCTCGTGGCCGTAGATGTCGGTGCCGGCGGTCTTGAAGTCCATGGAGGAGCCCTCGCGCGGCTTGGCGCCCTCGGCGACGACGACGATCGCGAACCGCTTGCCGTCCTCGAAGCGGGCGCCGACCCGGGCGGTCAGCTCGTCGATGTCGAAGGGGCGCTCCGGGACGACGACGGCGTGGGCGCCGGCGGCCATGCCCGAGTGGAGGGCTATCCAGCCGGTGTGACGGCCCATGACCTCGACGACGAGGACGCGCTGGTGGGACTCGGCGGTGGTCTTCAGCCGGTCGAGGGCCTCGGTGGCGACGGTGACGGCGGTGTCGAAGCCGAAGGTGACGTCGGTCGACGCGATGTCGTTGTCGATGGTCTTCGGGACGCCGACGATGGGCAGGCCCGCCTCGGAGAGGAGGTGGGCGGCCTTGAGGGTGCCCTCGCCGCCGATCGGGATGATCGCGTCGAGGCCGAGGTCGGCGACGTGGCCGCGGGCCCGCTCCACGCCGTCGACGAGGTGCGCGGGCTGGACGCGGGAGGAGCCGAGGATGGTGCCGCCGCGGGCGAGGATGCCGCCGACGGCGTCGAGGTCGAGCTTGCGGTAGTCGCCCTCCAGGAGGCCCTTCCACCCGTCGAGGAAGCCGATGACCTCGTCACCGTGGTCGACGACGGCCCGGTGCACGACGGAGCGGATGACGGCGTTCAGACCGGGGCAGTCTCCGCCGGAGGTGAGCACACCAATGCGCATAGCCCAAAAACCTTTGCAACGTGGGCCGACTCCCGGACCACGTCGTCCGGCTGGATCCCCGCCACCCTATCGTTGCCGGGTGGCGGGGCCGAACCGGATGTCCGCAGATTGGACACCGTATTTACTTACGAATCCAATGTGCGCTAGGCCGCTCAGAAGTGCAGGTCCGAGGGCCTTCTGGCGTCCCGTCAGGCGGGCTGCGTGGCGGCGGCGATGCGCTCGGCGCGCAGCGCCTCGTACCACCGGTCGTCGGTCGGCGGCAGCGCGTTGACGTCGAGGGCCAGCTTCAGCAGCAGGTCCGCGATCTGCGGGTTGCGGGCCATCACGGGACCGTGCATGTAGGTGCCGAAGACGGTGTCGTTGTACGCGCCCTCGGTGCCGTCGCCGGTGCCGTTGCCGTTGCCGAAGACGGTCCGCGCGAAGGGGCGGGCCGTCGGGCCGAGGTGGGTGATGCCCTGGTGGTTCTCGAAGCCGGTCAGCTGAGGGAGGCCCAGCTGCGGGTCGATGTCGGCGAGCACGTCGCCGACGCAGCGGGCGCCCTCGCCGCGGACCGTGGTCACGTCGAGCAGGCCGAGGCCGGGCTCGCGCGCCCCGAGGTCGTTGATGAACTCGTGGCCCAGGATCTGGTAGCCGGCGCAGACCGAGAAGATGATCGCGCCGTTGGAGGCGGCCCGGGAGAGGCCGCCGTCCCGGCGCAGCCGCTCGGCCGCGAGCCGCTGCGGCCGGTCCTCGCCGCCGCCGATCAGGTAGATGTCGCCCGAGGTCGGGACCGGCTGGTCGCTGCGGACGTCGACGCGCTCGACGTGCAGGCCGCGCTGGCGGGCGCGGCGCTCGACGACGAGGACGTTGCCCTGGTCGCCGTAGGTGCTGAGCAGGTCGGGGTAGACCCAGACCACACGCAGGCTGCTGTCACTCATGCTGCCACTCCTTCTGCGAGTCGGGGCGGGGTCAGTTGCCGACACGGCGGCGTACGTCCTGGAAGGCGGTGTAGTTGGCGATCAGCTCGATCTGCCCGGGCGGGGCCATGGCGACCGCCTCGTCGAGGGTGTCGCAGACGCGGAAGTCGACGCCCGCGACCTCCAGCCGGACCGCGAGGTCGAGCCGGCGGTCGCCGATCACCATGATCGGGTGGCCGGCGAGGCGGCCGTAGTCGACGTCCCACAGCCAGGACGTGTCGGTGCCGTCGGCGCCGCGCGCGTTGACCGAGAGGATGACCGGGGTGGGCGGCGGGTCGATGAGCGAGAACGTCTCCAGCCAGCCGGCCGGGTTCTTCGCGAGCAGCAGCCGCAGCTGACGGTCCTGGAAGGTGACCACGTCGTACCGGCCGGCGACGGCCTGCACCTGGTACATGCGCTCCAGGGCGACCTGCGGCGGGACGCCGAAGACGGCGGCGACGGCGGCCGAGGTGGCGGCGTTGGCCTTGTTGGCGCGGCCGGGCAGCTGGAGCCGGATCGGCCAGGCCGAGCCGTGCGGGTCGAGCACGTGGTCGCCGCTGAGCGCCCAGCTCGGGGCGGGCCGGCGGAAGCCGCACTCGCCGCAGAACCAGTCGTCGCCGGGGCGCTGGAGGACACCGCCGCAGGAGGGGCACGACCAGGCGTCGTCTTTCCACTCCTGGCCGACCGCGACCCACACCACGTTGGGGGAGGAGGAGGCGGCCCACACGATCAGCGGGTCGTCGGCGTTGGCGATGACGACGGCCTTGGAGCCGTTCAGGCCCTCGCGCCACTTCTCGGCGAGCATCCGCGTCTCGGCGGCGCGGTCGAGCTGGTCGCGGGAGAGGTTGAGCAGCGCGATCGCCTTGGGGGTGGTGTCGCGGGCGACGCCGGCGAGGTACTTCTCGTCGACCTCGATCACGCCGTACCGCGCGTCGCCGCCACCCGCGAGGGCGGAGGTGATGCCGGCGGGCATGTTGGCGCCCAGGGCGTTGGAGACGACCGGGCCGGCGGCCCGGAGCGCCTCGGCGATCAGCCGGGTGGTGGTCGTCTTGCCGTTGGTGGCGGACACGAGGACGACGTCCAGGTGCTGCGCGAGGCGTCCCAGCAGGTCGGGGTCGAGCTTCAGCGCGACCCGGCCGCCGATCACCGATCCGCTGCCGCGGCCGGCCGCCCGCGACACCGCGGCGGCCGCCCTGCCCGCGGTCACGGCCAGCTTGGCGCGCGGCGTCAGCGGCTCTGGATTACCGGGGTGTCCTGACATCGTCCTTGATCCTCCTTGCGTCGGTCGGGGCTCAGCCTATCGAGAACCGGCCAGGAGCCCGAACCGCGGCACCGGGCCGACCGTATGAAAGGAGGAGGTCACGGCGGACCGTACGCTTACGGGCATGCGAAACCGCCCCATCCCCGGCAGCTCCGGCGTGGTCCGGACGATGACCCTGCTCGGCGACCCCGTGCTGCACGCGCCCTGCGTCCCCGTCACCGAGTTCGGTCCCGCGCTGGACGGGCTGGTGGAGTCGATGTTCGCCACCATGTACGCGGCGCACGGCGTGGGCCTGGCGGCGAACCAAGTGGGCGTGGGCCTGCGGGTCTTCGTCTACGACTGCCCGGACGACGAGGACGTGCGGCACCTGGGGCACGTGGTGAACCCGCGGCTGGTCGAGGCGGACGGCGACGCGTACCGCGGCCCGGAGGGCTGCCTCTCGCTGCCGGGCCTGGAGGCGCCGGTCGCCCGCTTCGACCGCGCGGTGGTGGAGGGCGTCCGCACGGACGGCACCCCGGTGCGGATCGAGGGCACCGGGTTCTTCGCCCGCTGCCTGCTGCACGAGATGGACCACTTGGAGGGCCGCGTCTACGCGGAGCATGTCACCGGGTGGCGGAGATCACGTCTCCTGCGCGCCGTCCGCAAGCAGCCCTGGGGCGGGGGCGCGGCCGTCCTGGAGGCGTAGCCCGCCCTTTTCCGGTACGGCTCCGAGCCCGCCCGCCCGGAATCGACGGCCCCCTCTCCGCCCGCCCCGCCCCCCTCCGTGCCCCTTCCCGCCCCGGACCCCGGCCGGTGATCGGTGGCGGGTGGTCCGGGGCGGGTGGTCTGTGGCCGGTGCCTCCGTCGCCGGGGCCTCGGGCGGCGGCGTACCGCCCGGGAGCCGGGGCCGGCGCGTGCGGTCAGAAGCCCGGGCCGTCGGCGCGGTCGTCGGCCTCGGCGAGGCGGCCCCAGAGGAGGTCGGCGAGGGAGCGGACCAGTTCGGCGCGGGAGCAGGGGCGCTCGCCCAGCCACCAGTCGCCGGCGGCGTGCATCATGCCGACGATGCCGTGGCCCCAGATCCGGGCCTGCGCCTCGGCGGCCGGTCCGAGGTCGACGCGCTCGGCGATGACCTGGCCCAGCTCCTCGCCCATGCGGCGCAGCAGCGGCGCGGAGTGCCGGCCGACGTCGAAGCCCTGCTCGGCCTGGTGGGGCTCCTCGGCCGGGTGCATGAGGAAGCGGTAGACCTGCGGCATCGCCTCGATGGAGGCGAGGTAGGTGTCGAGGGTGGCCTCGACCCGGCGGCGCCGGTCGGCGGGGGCGTCGAGGGCGGCCCGCAGCGAGGCGAGGAGGGCGTCGGTGTGGCGGGTGGCGAGGGCCCGGTAGAGGCCGCCCTTGTCGCCGAAGTGGCGGTAGAGGATCGGCTTGGTGATGCCGGCCTCGGCCGCGATCGCGTTCATGGATGCCTTGGGGCCGTCGCGGAGCACCACCCGGTCCGCCGCCTCCAGCAGTTCGCGCCGCCGCTGCTCGGCGGGCTTCTGCTGGTCGGTGGTCCGGTGTGCGATGTCCATAAGCGTGTCTCCCCGCCCGTGTGGTGACCTGAGGCTGTCGCAACGTAACACCCGACCGGCGTCCGGTGCCGAACGGTCCGGTCCGCTTCGCTCGGGAGGACCCGCAGGTTGACAGCCGTACCCGCCGGTAACAGACTGCTGTTACCGCAAGTAACGTACTGCTGGGAGGGAACATGGGAGAGTTCACGCTCGAACTCAACGACGACCAGAAGCAGGTCCGCGACTGGCTCCACGGCTTCGCCGCGGACGTCATGCGTCCGGCCGCCGCCGAATGGGACGAGCGTGAGGAGACCCCCTGGCCCATCATCCAGGAGGCCGCCAAGCTGGGAATCTACTCCCTCGACTTCTACGCCCAGCAGTTCTTCGACCCGACCGGCCTCGGCATCCCGATGACCATGGAGGAGCTCTTCTGGGGCGACGCCGGCATCGCGCTCTCCATCGTCGGCACCGGACTGGCCGCCGTCGGCGTCCTCGCCAACGGCACCGAGGAGCAGATCGGCACCTGGGTCCCGCAGATGTACGGCGACCCGACCGACGTGAAGGTCGCCGCCTTCTGCTCCTCCGAGCCCGACGCCGGCTCCGACGTCGCCTCCATGCGCACCCGGGCCGTCTACGACCAGGCCAAGGACGAGTGGGTCCTCAACGGCACCAAGACCTGGGCGACCAACGGCGGCATCGCCGACGTCCACGTCGTCGTCGCCGTCGTCGACCCGGAGCTCGGCTCCAAGGGCCACGCCTCCTTCATCGTGCCGCCCGGCACCCCCGGCCTCTCCCAGGGCCAGAAGTTCCAGAAGCACGGCATCCGCGCCTCCCACACCGCCGAGGTCGTCCTGGAGGACGTGCGCGTCCCCGGCTCCTGCCTCCTCGGCGGCAAGGAGAAGCTCGACGAGCGGCTGGCCCGCGCCCGGGAGAAGGCGAAGGCGGGCGGCGAGCGCGTGAAGAACGCCGCCATGGCCACCTTCGAGGCGTCCCGCCCGGCGGTCGGCGCCATGGCCGTCGGCACCGCCCGCGCCGCCTACGAGGTCGCCCTCGACTACGCGAAGACCCGCGTGCAGTTCGGCCGCCCGATCATCGAGAACCAGGGCGTCGCCTTCCAGCTCGCCGACATGGCCACGCAGATCGACGCGGCCCGCCTGCTCGTCTGGCGCGCCTCCTGGATGGCCACCGCCGGCAAGCCCTTCACGAACGCCGAGGGCTCCATGTCCAAGCTGTACGCCAGCGAGGTCGCCAAGTCCGTCACCGCCCAGGCCATCCAGATCCTCGGCGGCAACGGCTACACCCGCGAGTACCCGGTCGAGCGCATGCACCGCGACGCCGCCATCTACACGATCTTCGAAGGCACCAGCGAGATCCAGCGCATGGTCATCAGCCGCGCCGTCGGCAGGTAGTCCTCAGCCGAACCAGACGATCAGGCGGACGTTCCCGTCACCGTGGACGGCCGCCAGATCGCGCATCACCGCCCACGCCGGACCCCAGCGGTCGCCGTCCGGCGGGGCGAGCATCCGCGCCGTGTACACCACCGGACGGTAGACCGCCCCGTCCAGCGCGACCTCGCCGCCGGGCGGCCACTCGTACGGCCACAGGTCCTCGCCGAACAGCTCCTCCGCCGCGTCCAGGACGGCGAGCGGCATCCGGGCCACGTGGTCCAGGACGAGCGCGCCGTCCGGGCCCGGGAGCCACACCCCGATGTGGTTCCCGTCGGCGCGGTCGTTCAGCGGCGCGTCCCAGTCGACGGCCGCCACCTCGGCCCAGGTGGCGTACGAATGGCTGTGGTTGATCTCGTCGTCGGGAATGTCCGGGGACGCGTCCGGCGGGAGCCCCCGCTGGTCGAAGAGCGGCCGTTCCAACTGGAGCTCCCCGCCGTACCCGAACAGGCACTCCCGGGCGTCCCGGTCGCGCACCAGCGCGCAGTCCGGCAGCCAGTCCCGGACCTTCCAGCGGCCGTCCGCCCCGCGGACCTCGAACGCGCCCTCGATGTCGCTCCCCATGGCGGGGAGCGTAACCGCGTGTTCCGCACGGCCGTACGGAATTCACGGGTCCGCAAGGGCCGCTCCATCCCGCCTCCGTAGCGTCTCGGCCCGTCCCAGCCTGCTACCGAGGAGTACCGTGAGCGCCTCCGTCCTGACCGCCCTGGCCGCCGCACTCAGCGTCGTCGCCGCGGTCCCCGCCGCCCCGGGGCCCGTCACCGTCACCGCCCGCGCCGAGACGCCCGTCGTGTACGACGACGAGGCCGGCGGCAACGCCGACGCCGACGATCCCGCCGTCTGGGTCGACCCGACCCGCTCCGGCCGCAGCCTCGTCATCGGCACCCTCAAGGAGGGCGGCCTCGACGTCTACGGACTCGACGGCCGCCGCCTCCAGCACATCGCCGCCCCGCCGGCCCCCGGCGAGGACGCCGCCCCCGGCCGCTTCAACAACGTCGACGTCGTCTACGGCTTCGCGCTGAACGGCCGCCCGACCGACCTGGCCGTCGTCAGCGACCGCGGACGCGACCGGATCCGCGCCTACGCCATCGACCCGGCCGCCGTCGCCGCCGGCCGCGCCCCGCTCCGGGACGTCACCGCCGCCGACGTCGCCCCCGTCTTCGCCGCGAGCGAGGCCGAAGTCGACGAGCAGACCACCTCCTACGGCCTCACCGCCTACCGCGACGGCGACGACACCCTCGTCGTCGTCTCGCAGCGCGAGCGCAGCCGGCTGCGGCTGCTCGAACTGGAGGACCGCGGCGGCCGGGTCGGCTACCGCACCGAGGACACCCTCGACCTGCCCACCTCCTTCACCCTGCCGGACGGCACCGCCTGGCGGCCCTGCGCCGACCCCGGCGAGCTGCCGCAGGTCGAGGGCATGGGCGTCGACCAGGAGGAGCACGTCCTCTACGCCGCCCAGGAGGCCGTCGGCCTCTGGCGCGTCGAGATCGACGACGAGGAGTTCGAGCGGCCCGAACTCCTCGACCGCGTCCGCGAGTACGGCACCCCGTGGACGTACGACGAGGCCGAGGAGGAGTGCGTCCTCGACACCGCGCACGACCCCGGCTTCGGCGGCGAGCACCTGAGCGCCGACGCCGAGGGCGTCACCGTCTACCACGGCGACGACGGCACCGGCTACGTCCTCGCCTCCAGCCAGGGCGACGACACCTACGCCGTCTACGCGCGCGAGGGCGGCAACGCCTACCTCGGCTCCTTCGCCGTCACCGACGGGCCCGCCACCGACGGCGTGCAGCACTCCGACGGCGCCACCGTGGTGAACGTGCCGCTCGGCGCCGCCTTCCCGAAGGGCCTGCTCGTCACCCACGACGGCGAGGCCACCCCGGCCGACGGCGACCGCGAGGGCACCAACTTCAAGCTCACGCGCTGGGACGACGTCGCCGGCGCCTTCCCCCGGCCGCTGACCGTCGACACCGGCTCCTTCGATCCGCGCGACACCGACTGACGCCGCGCGCCGCACCCCCGCCCGCGCGTCACACCACGCAGAACTCGTTCCCCTCCGGGTCCTGGAGCACCACCGCGTAGTAGTCCATCCCGTGCGGTTCGTCCATGACGCGCAGCACGGTCGCGCCGAGTGCGGTCAGCCGGGCCACCTCCCCGTCCACCCGCGCCCGGCGCACCGCGAGCGGCACCCCGCGTCCACCGCCGACCTTCAGGTCCAGGTGGACGCGGTTCTTCCCCCGCTTCGGCTCCGGGACCTGCTGGAACCACACCCGCGGCCCCGCCCCCGCCGGGTCGACCAGCGACTCCGGCAGGTCCCCCGCCCCGTCGACCAGCTCCTCCTCCGGCACCCCGGACGCCGCCCAGTACGCCCGCCAGCTCGCGTGCCCCTCCGGCGGCGGCTCCGGCACGTACCGCAGCGCCTCCGCCCAGAAGGGCACCAGCCGCGCCGGGTCCGCGCAGTCGACCGTCAGCTGGAGACTCAGTGCGGGGCGCTCCGCCCCCTCGTTCCCGTCCATGGCACCGAGCCTCCCAGACGCCACCGACAATCGGCGGGATCCGGCCGGTCCGGCCAGATCCGGACGGTCCGCCGGCGGAAGCTACCGCCCGGTCACCCCCGTGCGGGACAATCGCCGCGCCGCCGCGACCAAGGGGGAAGTCACATGGCCGTCACCACCCGCACCGAAGCACCCGTCCTCAGCGGACTGCCCGTCCTGGGCTCGATGTTCGACCTGAAGAACGACTCGCTCGGCACCTTCCTGCGCGCCCGGCGCGAGCACGGCGACGTCGTCCGCATCACCGCCGGCCCGCCCGGCGCCCGCTCCCAGGTCTACGCCGTCTTCTCCGCCGACGGCGTCCAGCAGGTCCTCGCCGCCGAGTCCGCCAACTTCCGCAAGGACAACGCCTTCTACCAGGAGGTCCGGGAGTCCTTCGGCAACGGCCTGCTCACCAGCCAGGACGACGACTACCTCCGCCAGCGCCGGCTCGTCCAGCCGCTCTTCACCAAGCGCCGCGTCGACGGCTACGCCGCCGCCGTCGCCACCGAGGCCACCACCCTCACCGCCGAGTGGGAGCGGGCCGGCCGCACCTCCGTGGACGTCCTCCACGAGTCCACCCGGCTCGCCCTGCGCGCCGTCGCCCGCATCCTCTTCGGCACCGACGTCGACTCCGCCGTCGACGTCGTCGAACGCTGCTTCCCCGGCGTCGGCGCGTACGTGCTCCGCCGCGGCTACGCGCCGGTCAAGACGCCCCGCGCCTGGCCGACCCCCGGCAACCTCCGGGCCGCCGCCCTCCACAAGGCGCTGTACGAGGAGTGCGACCGGATCATCGCCGAGCGGAAGGCCGGCGGCCGGGCCGGCGCCGACGGCGACGACCTGCTGACCCTGCTCGTCCGGGCCGAGAGCGCCGAGGACGGCGGCTTCGACGCCACCGAACTGCGCGAACAGGTCCTCGTCTTCCTGCTCGCCGGCCACGAGACCACCGCCACCTCGCTCGGCTTCGCCCTCCACCTCCTCGCCCGCCACCCCGAGGCGCAGCGGCGCGCCCACGAGGAGGTCGACCGGGTGCTGGCCGGCCGCACCCCCGGCGCCGCCGACCTCGACGCCCTGCCGTACGTGACGCGGGTCCTCAAGGAGGCCATGAGGCTCTTCCCGGCCGCGCCCGTCATCGGCCGCCGGGCCGTCGCCGAGACCACCATCGGCGGGGTCGTCGTGCCCGCCGGCGCCGACGTCGTCGTCGCCCCGTGGGTCACCCACCGGCACCCCGCCTACTGGGACGACGCCGAGCGCTTCGACCCCGACCGCTTCACCCCCGAGGCGGAGGCGGCCCGGCCCCGCTACGCCTGGTTCCCCTTCGGCGGCGGCCCGCGGGCCTGCATCGGCCAGCACTTCTCCATGCTGGAGTCGGTGATCGCGCTCGCCATGATCCTCCAGCGGTACGGCTTCGAGGCCGTCGACACCGAGGTGCCGGTGGCGCCGGCGATCACTCTCCAGGCGGTCGGCCCGGCACGCTGCCGGCTGGTCCCGCGCGGCTAGCCGGCCCGCCCGGGCGCCGGGCCGTCCGGGTGCTTGCGGCCGTGGAGGTGGAGGGCGCGGAGCGCCGCCTCCAGGGCGAAGCGGCGGTCGGGGTCCAGGAGCCGGTCGCCGAAGTGGTTGTCGAGGTTCCGCAGGCGGTAGCGGACCGTCTGGGCGTGGACGCCGAGCAGTTCGCCGACCTGCTCGGCGGGGGCCCGGGTGGAGACGTGCACCCGCAGGGTCTCGATCAGCCGCTCGCGGCGGGTGCCGGACAGGCCGTCGAGCGGGGCCAGTTCGCGCCGGGCGAGCTGGTCCGTCAGGGCCGGGTCGGCGAGCAGCCACAGGGTCGTGAGGTGGTCCTCGCAGGCCACCGAGGCGGCGTCCGGCACGATGCCCTCGTCGATGAGCTGGAGGATCCGCCGGGCCCAGCGCAGCGAGTGCGCGGCCTGGGCGGTGGGCACGGTCAGGCCGAGGACGGCGGGCGTGCCGGCCAGGGCGGTGTCCAGCATCGCCCGGCGTTCGGCGGTCAGCGGGCCGGGGACCAGCAGGTGCGGGTGCGGCAGGCTGAGGTCGGCCAGCACGTCCCGGTCCAGCCGCGCCTGGAGGACGGCGGTGGCGGGCGGCCGGAGCGCGACCAGCGTGCACGCGGCGGGGAGCTGCCAGGACGCCTCCTGGCAGAGCTCGGCGATGGTCGCGCGCGGCAGCGGCGGCCCCGCGACGACGAGGTGCAGCAGCTTCCGGCGCAGCGCGGCCAGGTCGGAGACCGCGCGGCTCTGCACGGTGACGTACCCCTCTCGGGAGAGGGCCTCCAGCTCGTCCACGTACGCGAAGAGGGCGTCCGCGAAGGCGAGGATCAGGGTGGGGGAGAGGTTGTAGGTGCGTCCGATGCTCTTGGCGCGGCGCAGGGCGATCCGGGCGCCGAGCCGGTAGGCGCCCTGTAACGTGTCGAGGTCCCGTCCCTCGTACGCCTCCACCCGGCCGAACTGGCGCAGGAGTTCGTCGCGGAGCGCGGACTTGACGCCGGGGCGGTCGACGCGGTCCACGAAGGCGGCCAGGGCCTGTTCGACGCCCTGGCGGATGGCGTCCGAGTGGGGGCCGTTGAAGAGGTGGGCGTACACGGGGTAGGCGCGCTCGATCTCCACGCCGATCTCCTTGATGAGGCCCGGGATCTCGGGTCTCATCAGGGCGGCGAACTCGCGGGGCAGCGGATCGAGCGGCTCACCGAGCTCCGGTGACTGGGCGACTGAGGGCATGAACCGATCCCTTGCTCTGCTACGTGACCGGTGGGGGAGCGGCGCTGCGGCGCCCGCCGGGTGGGCGGACGCCGCAGGGGCCGTCAGGTACGTACCGATGTGGACTGCTGAAAGCTAGAGCAACCGATCTGTGCTGTACACAAGTTGAGCAGGACTCAGCTCTCAGGGAAGGGGGTGTGCGGCGGAGTCGGCCGGTAATCACCCCTGGGTGGCCGTTAGTTGACGGCGGAGTGCCAGTTCTGCGAGAAGACCTTGCCGGCGTTCGGGGCGGCGAGTCCGGGGGCGAACAGGCCGGTCAGGAAGGTCTGGGTGTTGTTGAGCGTGAGCTGGTTGCGGCCGGCGGGGGAGGGCAGGCCGGTCTTCAGGTTGACCGCCGCGTCGATGATGCCGAACCAGCCGAGGCCGCAGCCGCTCGCGCCGGGGACGGCGAAGGAGTCGTCGTACTGGGTGGCGCCGAGGAGGTTGAGGCGGCTCATGTCGCCCTCCTCGTTCGCGGTGCCGTCGCCGTCGAAGCGCTCGACGCCGAACTCGGGGGCGGTGCGGTTCTTGATGCGGAGCAGGATCGGGTCGGACTTGGTGCCGATGTAGCAGTTGTCGCCGAGGAACGGGTTCTGGAGGCGGATCCGGACCGGGATGGTCACGATCGGCTGGTCCGTGAGGACGCCCGCGATCTGGTCGAAGTTCGACGGGGTGCCGGCCGACTCCATGGTCGCGGTGATCTTGTTGAGGCTCGCGTCCGACAGCTGCCGGCAGATGTCGGTGATGAACGGGATGTCGCTCGGGCACATCAGGCCCATCAGCCCGCCGGGGACGGTCGCGGAGTCGGCGATGAGCGCGCCGCCGGCGGGCCCGGTGACCGAGTTGGTGCCGTCGGCGTTCTGCACGACGCCGATCTGGAGGTTGGTCTTCCCGGTCGTCACCGTGGTGTTGCCGAGCTTGATGGAGCCGCTGAGGGAGTACGAGACGACGCACTGCGGCGAGGTGTCGAGGCCGTCGGTGGCGAGCATCGCCGGGGCGTCGACGGGGCACCGGGTGGAGGGCCCCCAGCCGCCGTTGAGCACCGGGGCGGCGGCGGTGGCCGTGCCCAGGGAGGCGAAGGATCCGAGGGCGGTGAGGGCGGCGACGGTGGCCAGTTTCGTGCGGGTGGCGAGGGGCATGGCGGAGCCTTCCTGGGAGCGGGGGTGCGGGACGGAGCGGAGCGGGGCGGGGCGGGTCAGCGCTCGGGCGTGGGGACCTGGCGCGGCTGGAGGTCCTCGGTGCAGAACTCCATGGGAGGGGCGTCCACACCGACGGAGCAGGTGCTGCCCTGCATCTGCTTGACGTGGTTGCCCGGTCCGGAGATGGAGGCGGTCAGCAGCCGGTCGAGGTTCTCGCCGCCGGGGGTGCCGCACCCACGGAAGGCGGGGATGGTCACCTCGCCGGTGAGCGGACCGCCGCCGGTGAGGATGTAGCCGACGGGCGGGTCGGGCAGGGTCTGGCTGCCCCGGCCCACGAGCACCAGGTGCCGGCCGGGGTACGTGGCGGGGTCGGGCTCGGGGGAGTACAGCGGCCCCGCCGTGCGGCAGGACGGGCCGACGTCCAGCCGGGTGCCGTTCACCTCGACGTCGAGGACGCGCAGGGTCAGCGGGACCCGCACGTGCGTCGTGAGGATGTTGGTGGGGAAGATGAGCAGGACGTCCGAGTCGATGGTCATCGGTCCCGTCTGCTCCAGGACCAGGGTCGCCTTGACGGGGACGAAGTCGAAGGTGAGGAAGGTGGCCTCGAAGGGCGGGGTCTGGCGGCGTCCCTCGTAGGAGAGGCGTCCCTCGGCCGGGGTGATGACGTGCGCGCTGCCGTCCGGCTTGACCACGAACTCCGCCTGGCCCTGCTCGATCAGGGTGCAGGACACCGGGATGAGGTTGGCGCCGTTCAGCTTGCGCACGTTGCTGTAACCGGTGATGTACGCGGACAGCGACAGGGGGGTCGGGTTCTCGGTGCGGCAGGGCGGTGCGTCCGGCCGGGGCGCCGGGGTCCCGGGCTCCTGCTCCTGCTCCTCCTCCTCGGCCGTCACGGGGCCGTCCTCGTCCGCCTGCGGCCCGGCGCCGGGGGTCGGCGCGGTGCCGGGCGTCCCTCCGCCGGCGGGCGGCGTGGCCGGGTCCGTCCGGTCGGCCGGGAGCGAGGGGCTGGGGAAGAGCGGGGAGGGGCCGGCCGTGGACGGGGTGGCGGACGGGGGTGCCGGCGTGGACGGCGCGCCGGTCGGGACCTCCGCGCCGACCGGGATCCCGGCGAGCACCGTGCGCCCCTCGGCGTCCGGCGCGGGCGCGCAGTCCACGGAGAGCGAGGCGGGGGTGGTGGCCGCGCCGTCGGCCGTGCTCGGGGCGAGGCCCAGCGCGAGGGCCCCGGCGGTGAGGGTCAGTTCGCCGGCGGTGTCCGTCGTCAGGGTCGGCACGTCGCCGGTCGCGGTGAGGACGAGGGGCCCTTCGGCGGGGACGGCCACGGGGGGTGCCGTCCCGGTCCAGGTGGCCTCCGTGCGCTGGTCGTTCTGGGCCACGCCGACCGTGAGCCGGGTCTCGGCCCGTACGGTGGCGGCCTGGAGCGCGGTGAGGTCGGCGACCGCCGCCGCCGGGAGCTCCACCGTGGTGGTGACGTCGGCGGGCCGTATCTCCTCGCCGACGGCGGCCCGTTCGGGAAAGGCCGCCGTGATCCGGACCGTCGCGGGCTGCGGCCCCGAGGGCAGGGTGCAGACGTACGGCAGCGTGGCGTCGACCTGCAGCGATCCCGCCGCGACGGCCGCCGCGGGGAGCAGGGGGGCGAGCGCCACGAACGCGGCGATCGTCGCGCCGCGCACGCGGCCGGCTCGGGAAGTGGGCCGTGGGCCTCTCATCTGGTGCTCCGCTCGGGGTCGTACGGCCGGTGGTCGGGGCGCGGACAGGCCCGCGTCCGTCCGGCCGGGGGGTGCCGGCCGGACGGACGCGGGGTCCTGGTCCCTTACGGGTTGGAGCCGACGATCTTCGGGATGGTGGTGGTGCCGGACACCTTCACCAGGTAGTCGCCCTTGAAGGTCGGCTTGGCGCCGACCGGCACGGCGCTGCCGCAGTTGGTGGCCGAGACGACGGTGAGCTCGCCGGCGGTGCTGGCGACGGCCAGCTTGCCGGTGGAGTTGGTGTAGGTGCCGGACGCCTTGCCCGTGACGCGGAAGACGCAGGCGCCGACGGTCACCTTGGCGTCGACGTTGTCGATGTAGCCCTTGGAGACGCCGGTCGCGGCGGTGTAGTCGAGCACCTTCACGGCCCACGGGGTGGTCGGGACGGTGGTCACGTTGCCGAGCACGCTGGTGCAGGGCGTGCCGCTGGCGCCGAAGGCGATGGCGCTGATGGAGCCGACGGTGGCCGGGTTGCCGGTGGCGCTCTGCATGGTGCCGGAGGCGGTCGACTTCGTACACGTCATGGCGATGCCGTTGACGCTGAGCACGATGTTCCCGCTGTTCGTCGCGGCGAAGTTGGCGGGCGACGGGGTGACGGTCCAGACCGTGGAGGCCACCGCGGAGGCGGGGCTCACGGCGAGGGCGAACGCGGCGGAGGCGGCTCCCGCGACGACGGCCAGGTTTCTGATCGGCTTCTTCATGGCTCTGGGACTCTCCTTGGGGATTGACCGGCAGAGGGTGCTTCGGTGGGGGTGCCGCGGCGGGGAAAGGGAGGCCGGCGACCGGCCGTGCTCCCGCCGCGAAACCAGACGTTACTTGCGGGAAACTTAGCCGAACAATGCCGTGAACCATGATTCTTTGAAGTCGTCTCATTGCCTGTCAAGAGGGTGAGCGATGGCGGGAATCCGCTTGGTTCCGGAGTGCGCAATGTCGACAATTCTGATCGATCGTCCGAGGTCGGCGGGGGGTCCGGCCGACGGGATTCCGCCACTTCGCCCGCGACTGACAAAACCGTCCCGCGAATTGTCTCCGGACTGACAAGACGCCCGGCGTGCCGCGCTGTTCCGTGAAAACTCCTGATCCGGTATTGCCCCGCGAGGTTACTCAGCCGTAGCGTTCCGGGGAGTCGCCGCTCAGCCGCAGGTCGGCGCGGCATCCTGTCGCGGCGGAGACAAGAACGTCCGCCGACTTTGTCTACGCGGTGACAAACGCGGGAGCGGATCAATGAATATGCGCCACACCTATTGTCCGGGTGATCCAGAACGGCCTACCGTGCGCCCGCGGCGCACGCGCCCCGCACGTCCGCTGGAGGTGGGATGGGAATCGAAGTAGTCGTCGAGGGGCTCACCATGTCCTTCGGCAAGCAGAACATCTGGCAGGACGTGTCGCTGACGCTGCCGGCCGGAGAGGTGAGCGTCATGCTCGGCCCTTCCGGAACCGGAAAGACCGTTTTCCTGAAATCGCTCATCGGACTGCTCAAACCCCAGCACGGCCGGGTCCTCATCAACGGCGTCGACATGGTCCGCAGCCCCGAACGGGACATCTACGAGACCCGCAAGCTCTTCGGCCTCATGTTCCAGGACGGCGCCCTCTTCGGCTCGATGACGCTCTTCGACAACATCGCCTTCCCGCTCCGCGAGCACACCCGCAAGCGCGAGTCCGAGATCCGCAAGATCGTCATGGAACGCATCGACCTCGTCGGCCTGCTCGGCGCCGAGGGCAAGCTCCCCGGCGAGATCAGCGGCGGCATGCGCAAGCGCGCCGGCCTCGCCCGCGCCCTCGTCCTCGACCCGCAGATCGTGCTCTGCGACGAGCCCGACTCCGGACTCGACCCGGTCCGCACCGCGTACCTCTCCCAGCTGCTGATCGACCTCAACGCGCGGATCGACGCGACGATGCTGATCGTCACCCACAACCTCGACATCGCCGCCACCGTCCCCGACAACATGGGGATGTTCTTCCGCCGCGAACTCGTCACCTTCGGCCCCCGCGAAGTCCTCCTCACCAGCGAGGAACCGGTCGTCACCCAGTTCCTCGCCGGCCGCCGCGAGGGCCCGATCGGCATGTCCGAGGAGAAGGACGCCGCCACCCTCGCCGCCGAGGCCCACCAGGCCCCCGCCGGTCCCCCCGTACCCCGCCCGCTCGTCCCCCAGCTGGAGCCCTCGCCCGGACTGCCCCCGCGCGCCGCGGTCGTCCGCCGCCGGCAGCGCGTCCTCGGCATGCTCGACACGCTGCCGCCCGCCGCCCGCGCCGCCATCCAGGCCACCTACGCGCACCAGGCTGCCGCGCCCACCGTCGCGACGCCGACCGCAGGCGGCGGCTCGTGATCGGCGGCGCGCTGCGGCAGACCGGCCGGCTCTTCGCCCTGGCCGCCGAGGTCAGCCGGGCCGTCTTCCGCAGACCGTTCCAGTTCCGGGAGTTCGTCGAGCAGTTCTGGTTCGTCGCAAGCGTCACCATCCTGCCGGCGGCGCTCGTCTCCATCCCGTTCGGCGCCGTGATCGCCCTCCAGGTCGGCTCGCTCACCCAGCAGCTCGGCGCCCAGTCCTTCACCGGCGGCGCCAGCGTCCTCGCCGTCATCCAGCAGGCCAGCCCGCTCATCGTGGCGCTCCTCATCGCCGGCGCCGCCGGCTCCGCGATCTGCGCCGACCTCGGCTCCCGCAAGATCCGCGAGGAACTCGACGCGATGGAGGTCATGGGCGTCTCGCCGGTCCAGCGGCTCGTCGTCCCCCGCGTCCTCGCCACCATGGCCGTCGCCGTCCTCCTCAACGGCATGGTCTCCGTCGTCGGCACCCTCGGCGGCTACTTCTTCAACATCGTCCTCCAGGGCGGCACCCCCGGCGCGTACCTCGCCAGCTTCTCCGCCCTCGCCCAGCTGCCCGACCTGTACGTCAGCGAACTCAAGGCGCTCATCTTCGGGTTCATCGCCGGCATCGTCGCCGCCTACCGCGGACTCAACCCCCGCGGCGGCCCCAAGGGCGTCGGCGACGCCGTCAACCAGGCCGTCGTCATCACCTTCCTGCTGCTGTTCTTCGTGAACATGGTGCTGACCGGCCTCTACCTCCAGATCGTCCCGCCGAAGGGAGGCTGAGGCAGATGGCCTCCCCGTTCGTCTGGCTCGACCGGTCCGGCGACCAGCTCCTGTTCTACGTGAGGGCCCTCCTCTGGGTCCCCAGGACCCTGCGCCGCTACCTCAAGGAGGTGCAGCGGCTGCTCGCCGAGGTCGCCTTCGGCTCCGGCGGCCTCGGCGTCGTCGGCGGCACCATCGGCGTCATGATCGCCATGACGCTGTTCACCGGGACCGTCGTCGGCCTCCAGGGCCACGCCGCCCTCGAACAGATCGGCACCGCCGCCTTCACCGGCTTCGTCTCCGCGTACTTCAACACCCGCGAGATCGCCCCGCTCGTCGCCGGACTCGCCCTCTCCGCCACCGTCGGCGCCGGCTTCACCGCCCAGCTCGGCGCCATGCGGATCAACGAGGAGGTCGACGCCCTCGAAGGCATGGGCATCCGCTCGATGCCCTACCTGGTCACCACCCGCATCATCGCCGGCGTCGTCGCGATCATCCCGTTGTACGCGATCGGCCTGCTCTCCTCGTACCTGGCCTCCCGCACCGTCACCGTCCTCTTCAACGGGCAGTCCGAGGGCACGTACGACCACTACTTCAACCTGTTCCTGTCGCCCACCGACGTCCTGCTGTCGATGCTCAAGGTGCTGATCTTCAGCGTCATGGTGATCGTCGCCCACTGCTACTACGGTTTCCGGGCCTCCGGCGGCCCCGCCGGCGTCGGCATCGCCGTCGGCCGGTCCGTGCGCAACGCCATCGTGCTGATCAGCGTCACCGACTTCTTCCTGTCGCTGGCCCTCTGGGGCGCGACCACGACCGTGAAGGTGGCGGGGTGAGATGAACGCTCCACGAGGCCAGACCCTGCGCCGCCGCACCGCCGGCGTCGTCTTCCTGCTGGTGCCCGCGCTGCTCGCCTGGCTCGCGGTCGCCGTCTACGAGAAGCGGTTCACCGACTCCGACCCGGTCGTCGTCGAGACCGGCAGCGCCGGCAACGAGATGCACCTCGGCGCCGAGGTCAAACTCCGCGGCGTCGTCGTCGGCGAGGTCCGCGCCATCGACTCCACCGGCGACGGCGCCCGGCTCACCCTCGCCCTGCGCCCCGGCGCCCTCGGCCACGTCCCCGCCGACGTCCGCGCGCAGATGCTGCCCACCACGCTCTTCGGCGAGCGGTTCGTCGCCCTCGTACCGCCCGCGAACCCCGCCCCGGAACCGCTCGCGCCCGGCGCCGTCATCCCCGAGGACCGCTCCGGCAACGCCGTCGAACTCCAGCAGGTCCTCGACAACGTCCTGCCGATGCTCACCGCCGTCCAGCCGCAGAAGCTGTCCGCCACCCTCTCCGCCGTCTCCCAGGCCCTCGAAGGACGCGGCGAGAAGCTCGGCGACACCCTCGCCACGCTCGACGCCCACCTCAAGAAGTTCAACCCCCACCTGCCCGCCCTCACCCGGGACCTGAAGGAACTCGTGAAGGTCAGCCACCTCTACGCGGACGCCGCCCCGGACATCCTCACCGCGCTCACCGACTTCACCACCACCAGCGGCACCCTCGCCGAACGGGAGGCGGCGCTCTCCGGCACCCTCGGCGCCACCACCCGCACCGCCCAGGACCTCACCGCCTTCCTCCGCAAGAACAAGGACACGATCATCCGGCTCAGCGCCACCAGCCGGCCCACCCTGGAACTGCTCGCCGAGTACTCCTCGTCCTTCCCGTGCACCCTGCGCACCCTCGCCCAGTTCGTGCCCGCCATGGACAAGGCCCTCGGTAAGGGCACCGACCGCCCCGGACTGCACGTCGACGTCACCACCGTGCCCTCGCGCGGCGCGTACGACCCCGGCCGCGACACCCCCCGGTACGGCTCCGGCGGCGGCCCCCGCTGCTACCCGGTGCCCTACCTCGGCGTCCCCGCCGCACCCGCCGCCCGCGCGTCCGCCGCGGCCGACCAGGACCTCGGGCCCGCCAACTCCCCGCAGGAGAACGACCTCGTCACCGAACTCCTCGCCCCCGGCGCCCAGCGCCCCGCCGGGGAACTGCCCGACTGGAGCAGCCTGCTCGCGGGCCCCGCCTTCCGCGGAGCGGAGGTGACCCTCCGATGAGAAGGGCCCCGCTCACCGGCACCGTCCTTAAGTCCCTCGCCTTCGTCGTGGTCACGGCGGTCGCCACCACCGTCCTCGGCTTCAGCATCGCCGACACCGGCGTCGGCTCCGAGACCCGCTCCTACAAGGCGCTCTTCACCGACGTCACCGGACTCGTCGAGGGCGACTCCGTGCGCATCGCCGGAGTGAAGGTCGGCGAGGTCACCGACGTCCGCGTCGTGGAGCGCCGCACCGCCCAGGTCACCTTCACGGTCCGCGAGGACCGCGCCCTGCCGCGCTCCGCCACCGCCGGCGTCAAGTACCTCAACATGGTCGGCCAGCGGTACGTCTCCCTCGGCCGCGGCACCGGCGACCTGACCGGCACCCTCGCCGACGGCGAGACCATCCCGCTCGACCGCACCACCCCCGCCCTCGACCTCACCCTGCTCTTCAACGGATTCAAACCGCTCTTCGAGGGCCTGTCGCCCGCCGACGTCAACGACCTCGCCGGCTCCCTCGTCCAGGTCCTCCAGGGCGAGAGCGGCACCGTCGACAGCCTGCTCCGCCACATCGGCTCCCTCACCAAGACCGTCGCCGCCAAGGACAAGGTCATCGGCGACGTCGTCACCCACCTCAACACCGTCCTCACCACCCTCAACGACCGCGAGGCCGGCTTCGAGGACCTGGTCGTCACCCTCCAGAAGCTCGTCACCGGCTTCGACGGCGACCGCAAGCCCCTCGGCGAGGCCGTCCAGGCCATGGGCGCCCTCACCACCACCACCGCCGGCCTCTTCCAGGACGCCCGCGCCCCCCTCAAGAAGGACATCGGCGAACTCGGCCGGCTCTCCGGCACCCTCGCCGACCACACCCCCGCCCTCGAACGGTTCCTCGCCCGGACCCCCGACAAGCTGACCGCCCTCGCCCGGCTCTCCTCGTACGGCTCCTGGTTCAACCTCTACCTCTGCGAGGCGCGCGTGACCGGCGTGAAGACGAACGACGGCTCGAAACCGCCGACCGGCATCGCCGTGACCGAACCGAGGTGCCGCGGATGAACGCCCTCCGGATCCGGCCCGTCAAGGAACGCAACCCGATCGGCGTCGCCGTCGTCGGACTGCTCCTCCTCGGCCTCCTCGCCACCCTCGCGTACCACGCCGAACGGCTCCCGCTGGTCGGCGGCGGCACCACCTACAGCGCCGACTTCTCCGAGGCCGCCGGACTCGACCCCGGCGACGAGGTCCGCATCGCCGGCGTCAAGGTCGGCGAGGTCACCGCCGTCGGCCTCGACGGCCCCAAGGTCAAGGTGACCTTCGAGGTCGGCGACGCCTGGGTCGGCGACCGGTCGACCGCGGCCATCGCCATCAAGACCCTCCTCGGCGAGAAGTACCTCGCCCTCGACCCGCTCGGCACCGCCCGCCAGGACCCCGGCACCCGCATCCCGCTGTCCCGCACCACCTCCCCGTACGACGTGACGCAGGCGTTCCAGGACCTCAGCGGCACCATCGACGACCTCGACACCAAGAAGCTCGCGGAGAGCTTCCGGACCATGTCCGACACCTTCGAGAACTCGCCGCCGCACGTCCGCAACGCCGTCGACGGCCTCTCCGAACTGTCGAAGTCCGTCTCCAAGCGCGACACCGAACTCGCCCGGCTCCTCCAGCGGAGCGAGCGCTTCACCAAGACCCTCAAGGACAAGAAGTCCAGCTTCGAACTCCTCCTGGAGGACGGCGGCTCCCTCCTCGGCGAACTCTCCCGGCGCCGCGACGCCATCCGCGCCCTGCTCAAGGGCAGCCGCGCCCTCAGCACCGAACTCAGCGGCCTCGTCGCCGACAACGACCGCGCGCTCGGCCCCACGCTGAAGGCGCTCGGCAGGGTCACCGACGTCCTGGAACGCAACAGCGGCCAGCTCGACAAGACCCTCGCCCTCGTCGGCCCGTACTACCGGCTCGTCGGCAACACCCTCGGCACCGGCCGCTGGTTCGACAGCTACCTCTGCGGCGTCGTCCCCCGCGGCTACCTGCCCGAGGGCTCCCGGCCCGCGAACGGATGCCTGC
Source organism: Streptomyces sp. NPDC057854 (assembly GCF_042797055.1). NCBI lineage: Bacteria > Bacillati > Actinomycetota > Actinomycetes > Kitasatosporales > Streptomycetaceae > Streptomyces > Streptomyces sp. NPDC057854. The sequence goes on along the minus strand of NZ_JBHVMF010000004.1, from coordinate 166,585 downwards.
CGCCGAAACAGAAGACCACGGCGAAGGGAAGCGGCGCATGACCAACCGGACCCGACGACCCCTCACCGCCGGCCTCACCCTCGCGGTGCTCGCCGCCGCCGGCCTCGTGACCCACCGCGCCCTCGACGACGACGGCATCCGCGTCACCGCCTGGTTCGACCGGGCCGTCGGCATCTACGCCGGCTCCGACCTGCGCGTCCTCGGCGTCCGCGTCGGCGAGGTCGAGTCCGTGGAGCCCCAGGGCACCCGCGTACGCGTCGGTCTCCGCCTCGACGAGGGCGTCATGATCCCCGCCGACGCCCGCGCCCTCGTCGTCGCCCCCAGCGTCGTCGCCGACCGCTACGTCCAGCTCACCCCCGCCTACACCTCGGGACCCGCCCTGGACGACGGCGCCGAACTCCCCGCCGCCCGCAACCGCACCCCCGTCGAGATCGACCAGCTGTACGCCTCGATCACCGACCTCAGCACGGCGCTCGGCCCCGACGGCGCCAACTCCGCCGGCGCGCTCTCCGACCTCCTCGACACCGGCGCGAAGAACCTCAAGGGCAACGGCGCCGCCATCGGCGGCTCGATCGACCGGTTCGGCAAGGCCGCCAAGACCCTCGACGGCAGCAGCGAGGAACTGTTCGCCACCCTCGGGCACCTCCAGACCTTCACCACCATGCTGAAGGAGAAGGACGGCGACGTCCGCACCGCCCAGGAACGCCTCGACGAGGTCGTCGGCTTCTTCGCCGACAACAAGGACGACCTCGCCGCCGCCCTCAAGGAACTCGGCACGGCCCTCGCCCGCGTCAAGACCTTCATCAAGGACAACCGCGGCGAACTGAAGAAGAACGTCGACCGGCTCGTCCCGCTCACCCGCACCCTCGTCGACCAGCGCGCCTCCCTGGCCGAAGCCCTCGACACGGCCCCGCTCGCCGCCGGCAATTTCGTCAACGCCTACGACGAGGACACCCGCAGCCTGCACGGCCGCGCCAACCTCAACGAGATCAGCATGGGCGGCCCGCTGCTCCCGCTGCCCGTGACCGGACCCTCCGCGAGCGGCACGCCCCCGACGGCCACCGAGACCCCCGCGAACCCAGAGGAGGAGCGGTGAGAAGCCCCCGCCTGCCCTCGGCCAGGGCCGCCGGCGCCGGAGCCGCCGTCCTGGCCGCCGCCGGCCTCGGCCTGGCCCTCGCGCTCGGCGCGCTGCCCCCGGTCCCCGTCCGCTTCGACGGCATCGAGGACCTGCCGCTGCCCGGCGGCGCCGACCTCGGCGACCACCCGTACACGGTCACCGCCGAGATCGCCGACGTCCTCAGCCTGGTGCCGCAGGCCGCGGTCAAGGTGAACGACGTCGCCGTCGGCCGCGTCAGCGCCATCGAACTGGACCCGGAGACCTGGTCCGCCCGTGTCACGCTCACCCTCAACGGCGACGTCCGGCTGCCCGCCGACGCCGGCGCCCGGGTGGAACAGTCCAGCCTCCTGGGCGAGAAGTACGTCCAGCTCGTCGCCCCCGCCCGCCGCGGCCCCGCCGACGGCGCCCGGCTCGCCGACGGCGATGTCATCCCGGTGGCCCGCACCAGCCGCAACACCGAGGTCGAGGAGGTGTTCGGCGCCCTCTCCCTGCTCCTCAACGGCGGCGGCGTCAACCAGCTCAAGACCATCACCCGCGAACTCAACGCGGCCCTCGGCGGACGCGAACCCGAGGTCCGCTCGCTGCTCCACCGGGTCGACACCCTGGTCACGAACCTGGACGCGCACCGCGGCGACATCACCCGCGCCCTCGACGGCCTCAACCGCCTCTCCACCACCCTCGCCGGCCGCAAGAAGGACATCGGCACCGTCCTCACCGGCCTCTCGCCCGGCCTGAAGACCCTGGAGAACCAGCGCGGCTCCCTCATCACCATGCTCCGCGCCCTCGACACCCTGTCCGGCGTCGCCGTCTCCACCGTCGAGGCGAGCAAGAAGGACATGGTCGCCGACCTCAAGGCCCTCGCCCCGACCCTGACCGCCCTCGCCGACGCCGGCGCCGACCTCCCGGAATCCCTCCAGGTGCTGCTGACGTACCCCTTCACCGACGAGGTGATGAAGGGCATCAAGGGCGACTACCTCAACACCTACCTCCACCTGGCCGCCGCACCCGGCACCGAGGTCATCCCGCCGCTCATCCCCGCGGCCGAACCCACCCCCACACCCACCCCCAGCCCGACCGACCCGAACGCGCCCACCTCCCGGCGCCAGGGCGCCGCGTCCCCCCTGCCCCTGCCGGCCCTCACACCGAACGACGGAGGCGAGCACCGGTGATCACCCGCACCGTACGGCTGAAGAACCTCGCGTTCCTCGTCATCGCCGTCACCGTCCTCGGCTTCGTCGGCGTCCGCTACGCCGACCTCGGCCGTCACGTCGGCCTCGCCGACCACTACACCGTGCGGGTCCACCTCGCCCGCACCGGCGGCCTGTTCCCGCACTCCGACGTCACCTACCGGGGCGTCTCCGTCGGCCGGGTCGGCGCCATCGACCTCACCGCCGACGGCGTCGTCGCCGAACTCCGCATCAAGAAGTCGGCCCCCCGGATCCCCGCCGACGCGCGGGCCGTCGTCGCCGGCCTCTCCGCCGTCGGCGAGCAGTACGTCGACCTGCGCCCCGCGAGCGACGGCGGCCCCTTCCTCGCCGACGGCGCCCGCATCGAGGAGCCCGACACCCAGGTGCCGGCCCCGGTCACCGACGTGCTCAGCGGCATGGACGCGCTGACCCGCTCCGTCCCCCTCGACTCCCTCCGCACCGTCGTCGACGAACTCGGCAAGGCGTTCGAAGGGCACGGCGACGACCTCCAGGTCCTCCTCGACAGCGGCAGCGCCTTCGTCACCGCCGCCGACAAGGCCCTGCCGGTCACCACCCGGCTCATCCGGGACGGCGAGGTCGTCCTGCGCACCCAGGCCGAGGAGAGCCGCGCCATCCGGAACTTCGCCTCCGGCGCCCGTACCCTCGCCACCACCCTCAAGAGCTCCGACGCCGACCTCCGCCGCCTCCTCACCGTCACGCCCGACGCGGCCGGTCAGGTCAGCGGCCTCCTCGACGACCTCGACCCCAGTCTCGGCGTCGTCCTCGCCAACCTCCTCACCACCTCCGAGATCGCCCTCACCCGCCAGCGCGGCATCGAGGAACTGCTGGTGACCTACCCGGCCGCCGTCTCCGCCGGCGCCACCGCCGTCCACGACGGCCGCCTCGACATCGGCATGGCCGTCACCTTCTTCAAGCCGCTGCCCTGCACCGACGGCTACGGCGGCACCCGCTACCGCAACGGCCTCGACCTCGGCACCGCGCCCGCCCTCAACACCGGCGCCGCCTGCACCAGCCCCGCCGCCTCCGGGACCAACGTCCGGGGCTCCGCGCACGCCCCGAAGGGCGGCGCCGCACCCGCACCGGTCCGCCCCGGCCCCCGGCACCCCGAGGCGAAGGAGCCGAAGGCCCGCGGGATCCAGCCGCCGCTGCCGGGCGCCCTGTCGCTGCCCGGCGAGACCGACGGCCCCACCGATCTGGCCGGACTCCTCGGCCTCGGCACCGGGAGCGCGCGATGAAGCGGGCCGGGATCGCCTCCGCCGCCGCCCTCGCCGTCGCCCTCGGCTTCTGCGGCACCGGAGCCTGGACCTACGTCCAGGCCCGCACTGACCAGGAGCTCTCCTTCGGCCGCGAACGCGACACCGCCCTCGCCGAGGGACGGCAGCGCCTCGCCGTCCTCAACACCCTCGACGCCTCCACCCGCGAGCGCGCCGAAGCCGGCATCGCCGCCTGGCGCGACGCCGCCACCGGCCCGCTCCGCGACGAACTGGGCCGCACCGAACCCCGGGAGGGCGCCTCCGCCCGGGCCACCGTCACCGAGGCCGCGCTCACCACCCTCGACGCCCGCGCCGGCACGGCGAAGCTCATCGCGACCGTCCGGGTGGACGTCACCCCGAAGGGCGCCGGCGCCCCGACCACCGACCGCAAACGCCTGGAGGCGGTCCTCCACCGCACCGGCGAGAACACGTGGAGGGTGGCGGCGCTCAGCGCGGTCCCCGTGGCAGGAGCGGAGAAGACCGAGTGACCCACACCGACACCACACCCGACACCGAGACCACACCCGGCACCGAGACCACACCCGGCACCGAGACCACACCCGACACCGAGACCGCCCCCGGCGCCGAGACCGCCCCCGGCACCGGGACGGAGACGGGCGCGGAGACCGCGGGCGGTGGCTCCCGCCGGCGCAAGGCCGTCGTGCCCGTCCTCGTCACCGCCCTCCTCCTGGCCGGCGCCGCCTTCTTCTACGGAGCCGACCAGCTCCGCTCCACCCCCTCGGCACGCAACCAGGCGCTCACCGACACCGCCGCCACCACCCGCGTCGGCGGCGACGTCGGGGAGGGCCTGGCCCGGATCTTCTCGTACACCCCGACCAGTTCCGACGCCGCCGAGCGCTCCGCCGCGACCGTCCTCGCCGGCCGTGCCGCCCGCCAGTACAGCGACCTGTTCGCCCAGGTCCGCAAGAGCCTGGTCGAGCAGCGCGTCACCCTCGCGACCCAGGCCGTCCGCACGGGAGTGATCGAACTCGACGGCGACAGCGCCCGCCTCCTCGTCTTCCTGGACCAGGTCTCGCGCCGCGACAAGGGCGCCGCCACCGCCGCGGCGGCCCAGCTCACGGTCACCGCCCGGTTCCAGGACGACCGGTGGCGGATCACCGACATCAAGGCCCGCTGACGTTGCGCGGGAGACGGGAGCAGCCCATGACACGCGCGGTCCGCACCGCGGCCGGGGCCCGGCCGGTCCTGGCCGTGGCCCTCGCGCTCACCCTCGCCGCGGGCGGCTTCGCCGCCTGGAGCGGCCAGAGCTGGTACGCCGCCGCCCACGACGACTCCGCCGCCTACGCCGCGGAGCGCGACCGGGCGCTCGCCGCGGGGGAGCAGGCGGTGCAGAACCTCAACACGCTCGACCACCGGCGGGTGGACCAGGGGCTCGACCTCTGGGAGTCCTCGACGACCGGCGAGCTGCATGAGCAACTGGTCGACGGGCGCGAGGAGTTCGCCGGCCAGGTGAAGGCCGCGAAGACGGTGACCACCGCCCGGGTGCTGTCCGGCGCCGTCACCGAACTCGACGACCGCGCGGGGCGGGCCCGGCTGCTGGTCGCGCTGCGGGTCACCGTCACGACGCCGGACGCCAAGAGCACCGACAAGGACAGCCGGATGCTCGGCGAACTCACCCGCACCGACGGCCAGTGGAAGCTCAGCGGCCTGGGGCAGGCCCCCGTGGGCGGCACGGCGACCGGCTGACCGGGCCGCGCCGACCGCCCGCGAGAGCCGCCCGCACCGGAAAGGACCCCGCACCATGCCGACGCCCCGCCACCACCTCAACCAGCAGCGCCGCCGCCGCGCCCGCGCCGAACAGCCGCCCGCCGCCGCCCCGGTCGCGGTCCTCACCGAGCCCGCGCCCCGCCCCGGACGGCGACCGGCGGCGAAGCCCGTACGAGAAGAGCACGAGAAGCGGGAGACGAAAAAGCAGCGGGAGACGGAGAAGAAGCAGGAGAAGCGTGCGCGGCCGGCGCTGCGGGTGCCCCTCCTCGTCCTGTGCGCGCTGACCCTGCTGCTCGGCGGGTTCGCCGGGTGGGCGGCCGGCAGGGCCGGCGAGCTGCGCGACGATCCCGCGCGCGCGAACACCGCGCTCACCGACCTCGCCCGCACCAGCGAGATCAAGGGGGCGACGGCCGCGGCCGTGGCCGCGCTCTTCTCCTACGACCACACCGACCCGGACGCCTTCACCCGGGCCGGCCGGACCTTCCTCACCGGCAAGGCGGTCGAGCAGCACCGGACCCTCTTCGCCGGCGTCCTGGCGCAGGCCGCCGAGCAGAAGTCGGTGATCACCACGACCGTCACCGAGAGCGCCGTCGAGCGGATCGACGGCGACCGCGCCCGCGTCCTCGTCTACGCCGACCAGAGCAGCGTCAGCACCGCCGGAACGCCCCGGCCCCAGGCCGGCGGGAAGCAGGCGAAGGCCCCGGCGCGGGACCAGGGCGTCTACGCGGGCGCGATGTTCGCCGTGGACCTCGTCCGGCGCGACGGCGCGTGGCTGGTCGAGAACCTCGACACGTTCGGCCGCTGAACCGGCCGGGCCCGGTCACCCCTCCCGGGTCGCGACCAGCACGGTCGCGTACCGCTCCTCGCAGGTGGCGAACCGGGGCGTGAGGCCGTGCGCGGCGACGGCCTCGGCCGCCGCGCCGGTCTGCCGCTCGCTCGTCTCGACGAGCAGGTGCCCGCCGGGCGCCAGCCACTCCGGCGCCCCGGCGGCCACCCGGCGCAGCACGTCGAGGCCGTCCGGGCCGCCGTCGAGCGCGACCAGCGGCTCGTGCTCGCGGGCCTCGGGTGGCAGCAGCCCGACCTCGCCGGTCGGGACGTACGGCACGTTGGCGACCAGGATGTCCACCCGGCCGCGCAGGTCGTCCGGCAGCGGCGCGAAGAGGTCGCCGGCGAAGACCCGCCCGCCGCGCGGTTCGATGTTCCGGCGGGCGCACGCGACCGCGGCGGATTCGATGTCCGCGGCGTACACCCGCGCGTCCGGCACCGCCGCGAGCAGCACCGCGCCGGCGGCGCCGGAGCCGCAGCACAGGTCGACGCAGAGCGCGCCGGGAGCGGCGAGCGCGACGGCCCGCTCGACGAGGAACTCGGTGCGCCGCCGGGGCACGAAGACGCCGGGGTCGACGGCGATCCGCAGTCCGCCGAACCCGGCCCAGCCGACGACGTGTTCGAGTGGGAGGCCGGCGGCGCGCCGGTCGACGAGGGCGTCGAGTTCGGCGGTGTCGCGGGCGGCTGAGAAGAGGAGTTCCGCCTCGTCCTCGGCGAAGACGCACCCCGCGGCGCGGAGCCGGGCGACGGTGGTGGAGCGGAGGGAGACGGTGGGGTCGAGCGACATGGGAGACCTTCCGGGAAGCCGTGCGGAGGCTCCCGCGGCCGCTACGACCGAGCCGGTGGTGCGGCCGCCGAGGGGGAGCTTCCTGCCTGCGTGGTGCGGATCGAACCCACCTCCTCCGGTCGCCGTGTGCAGAGCCCGATGATCGTACCGCAGGGCCGGCGCCGGGCGGCCGCCCGGCGCCGGATCGCCGGGGCTCAGACGAGCAGCGCCTCGATGGCCGCGACGACCTCGGCGGCCTCCGGCTCGGTGCGCGGACGGAAGCGGGTGACGGTCCCGTCGGCGGAGACCAGGAACTTCTCGAAGTTCCACTGCACGTCACCGGCCTCGCCGTCGGCGTCCGGGACCCGGGTCAGCTCGGCGTAGAGCGGGTGCCGGCCGTCGCCGTTGACCTCGGTCTTCTCCAGGAGCGGGAAGGTGACGCCGTACGTCGTCGAGCAGAAGCTCTGGATCTCCTCGGCCGTCCCGGGCTCCTGCCCGAGGAACTGGTTGCAGGGCACGCCGACGACGGTGAGGCCGCGCTCGCCGTACGTCTTCTGCAGCCGCTCCAGGCCCTCGTACTGCGGGGTGAGACCGCACTTGGACGCCACGTTCACGACCAGCACGGCCTTGTCCCGGTAGTCGGCCAGGGTGACCGGTTCGCCGGCCAGGTTCTTCAGCGGGATGTCGTACAGACTCATGGGGGAGCTCCTCGTCGAGACTAGGGTGAGATGACAACATGAGTGAAGAACCGCTGGCAATCGCGGTCGATGCCGCCGAGGGCGCGCCGCGCCGCCCGGTCCGCTGCCGCCTCTGCGGCCGCCCGCTGACCGGCGCCGACTCGCGCCGCACCGGCCTCGGCCCCACCTGCGACGCCAAGCTCCACCCGCCGGCCCCCGACATCCGCACCCGCCGCCACGAGGTCGAACAGGACCCGCTCCCGGGCCTGGACAGCTAGCCGGGGCGGGGGAGGCTCCGGCGGCACCCGCCGCAGCGGCGCCGGGCGGGCCCGGCGAAGGGCGCGACGATACCAGCACGGAAAAGCGGTGGGCAGGGAATTCACGGTCCGTCAGGGTGGGCGGCGATGAGACCGAGACCCGAGCATCCGGAGCCCTGACGATGTCCACCCTGCGCGTCACCGCCGAAGTCCTCACCGTCCACCCCCACCCCAACGCCGACGCCCTCGAACTGGCCCAGGTCGGCCTCTACCGGGCCGTCGTCGCCAAGGGCGCCTACCGGACCGGCGACATCGCCGTCTACATCCCGGAGCAGGCCGTGCTGCCCGCCGCGCTCGTCGACGAGCTGGGGCTGACCGGGCGGCTCGCCGGAAAGGCCTCGGACCGGGTGAAGGCGGTACGGCTGCGCGGGGAGCTGTCGCAGGGGATCGTCTGCCGGCCGGGCGCGCTCGCCGGGGTCGACCTGGCCCGGGCCGCCGCCGACGGCACCGACTTCGCGGAGGTGCTCGGGATCACCAAGTGGGTGCCGCCGATACCGCCCACCATGAGCGGGGACGTGGAGGCGGCGCCCGAGCTGCTGCCGTGGGTCGACATCGAGAACCTGCACCGCTACCCCGGCATCTTCGAGCCCGGGGAGCCGGTCGTCCTGACGGAGAAGATCCACGGCACGGCCTGCCTGCTGACGCACGTCGCGGGGGACGGCCGGACGTACGTGTCGTCCAAGGGGTTGGGCGCCAAGGGGCTCGCCCTCCGGGAGGACCCGCGCAACCTGTACTGGCGGGCCGTCCACGCGCACGGCCTGCCCGCCGTCGCCGAACGGCTCGCCGCCCGCCTCGGGGCGACCCGGGTCGGCCTCTTCGGGGAGGTGTACGGCTCCGGCGTGCAGGACCTGGCGTACGGCGCCGACGCCCGCCGCGAGGCGATCGGCTACGCCCTGTTCGACGTCTCCGCCGAGATCGACGGCGAGGTCCGCTGGCTCGACCCGGCCGAGGTCCTGGAGCCGGGCGAGGTCCCCCTCGTACCGCGCCTGTACGAGGGTCCCTACGACCTGGACGCCGTCCTCGCCCACGCGAGCGGCACCGAGACCGTCTCCGGGCGCGCCGCCCACCTCCGGGAGGGCGTCGTCGTCCGGCCGGCCGCCGAGCGGTACAGCCCGGTCACGGGCGGCCGGGCCGTCGCCAAGGCGGTCAGCCCGGCCTACCTGACCCGCAAGGGCGGCACCGAGTACGAGTGACCGGTCAGCCCAGGGAGCGGAACAGGCCCTCCTGGACCACCGAGACGAGCATCCGGCCCTCCCGGTCGTAGATCCGGCCCCGGGCCAGTCCCCGGCCGCCGGTCGCGACCGGGGACTCCTGCTCGTACAGGAACCACTCGTCGGCCCGGAACGGGCGGTGGAACCACATCGCATGGTCCAGGGACGCCATGTCGAAGCCGCGCGGGCCCCACAGCGGCTCCACCGGGATCCGCACGGCGTCGAGCAGCGTCATGTCGGAGGCGTACGTCACCGCGCAGGTGTGCACCAGCGGGTCGTCGCCGAGCGGCCCGACGGCCCGCATCCACACCGCGCTGCGCGGGTCGGCGTCCTTGACCTCCTCCGCCGTCCAGCGCAGCCGGTCGACGTACCGGATGTCGAAGGGCTGGCGGCGGGCCATCCGCTCCAGCGCCTCCGGCAGCGACCCGAGGTGGTCGCGGATCTCGTCCGCGAGCTTCGGCAGGGTCTCCGGGTCCACCAGGTGCCGGGGCGGCAGCTGGTGGGTGAAGGCGCCCTCCTCCGGGAGGTGGAAGGAGGCCGTCAGGTTGAAGATCGTCCGGCCCTCCTGCACGGCGGTGACCCGCCGGGTCGTGAACGACCGGCCGTCCCGCACCCGCTCCACCTGGTAGACGATCGGCACGCCCGGCCGGCCCGGCCGCAGGAAGTACGCGTGCAGCGAGTGCACCGGCCGGTCCGGTTCGACGGTCCGCCCGGCCGCCACCAGGGCCTGGCCGGCGACCTGCCCGCCGAAGACCCGCTGCAGCGACTCCTGCGGGCTCCGGCCGCGGAAGATGTTCACCTCGATCCGTTCCAGGTCGAGCAGATCCACGAGCCTCTCGGCGGGATTGGTCACCTCAGAACTCCTCTACAGCTGGCCGACCGACGTCACGCGGACGACGGCCCGGCCCTCCTCGTCGGAGGCCGCCAGGTCGACCTCCGCGCTGATGCCCCAGTCATGGTCGCCGTTCGGGTCGGCGAACGTCTGCCGGACGCGCCACACGCCGTGCGCCGCGTCCTCCTCGATGGACAGCAGCTTCGGGCCGCGCGCGTCGGGGCCGGTGCCGAGGTCGTCGTACTCGTCCCAGTACGCGTCCATCGCCTCGCCCCACGTGTCCGCGTCCCAGCCGGACTCCGCGTCCAGCTCGCCCAGCTCGTCGGTGCGGTCCAGCGCGGCCAGCTCCACCCGGCGGAACATCGCGTTGCGCACCAGCACCCGGAAGGCGCGGGCGTTCGCCGTGACCGGCTTGACCTGGTCGGCCTTCTCCTGCGCCTCCTCGGCCGTCTGGACCTCCGGGTTCGCCAGCTGCTCCCACTCGTCGAGCAGCGACGAGTCCACCTGGCGCACCAGCTCGCCCAGCCAGGCGATCAGGTCCTCCAGGTCCTCGGTCTTCAGGTCGTCCGGGATGGTGTGGTCGAGCGCCTTGTACGCGCTCGCCAGATAGCGCAGCACGATGCCCTCGGTCCGCGCCAGCTCGTAGTGCGAGGTGAACTCGGTGAAGGTCAGCGCCCGTTCGTACATGTCACGGATGACGGACTTCGGCGACACCGGGTGGTCGCCGACCCAGGGGTGGGACTTCCGGTAGACGTTGTACGCGTGCCAGAGCAGGTCCTCCAGCGGCTTCGGGTACGAGATGTCCTGGAGCCGCTCCATCCGCTCCTCGTACTCGACGCCGTCCGCCTTCATCTGCCCGACGGCCTCCCCGCGCGCCTTGTTCTGCATGGCGGCGAGGATCTGGCGCGGGTCGTCCAGCGTCGACTCGACCACGGACACCATGTCGAGCGCGTACGACGGCGACTCCGGGTCCAGCAGGTCGAAGGCGGCCAGCGCGAACGTGGACAGCGGCTGGTTCAGCGCGAAGTCCTGCTGGAGGTCGACGGTCAGCCGGATCGTGCGGCCCTCCGCGTCCGGGGTGTCCAGCTGCTCCACCACGCCGCCGTCGAGCAGCGAGCGGTAGATCGCGATGGCCCGGCGGATGTGCCGCAGCTGGTTCTTCCGCGGCTCGTGGTTGTCCTCCAGCAGCTTGCGCATCGCCTCGAACGCGTTGCCCGGGCGGGCGATCACCGACAGCAGCATGGTGTGGGTGACCTTGAAGCGGGAGGTCAGCGGCTCCGGCTCGGCGGCGATCAGCTTCTCGAAGGTGGTGTCGCTCCAGGCGACGAAGCCCTCCGGGGCCTTCTTGCGGACCACCTTGCGGCGCTTCTTCGGGTCGTCGCCGGCCTTCGCCAGCGCCTTCTCGTTCTCGATGACGTGCTCGGGGGCCTGGGCCACCACCAGGCCGGCGGTGTCGAAGCCGGCCCGGCCGGCCCGGCCGGCGATCTGGTGGAACTCGCGGGCGCGCAGGGTGCGGACCCGGTTGCCGTCGTACTTGGTGAGGGCGGTGAACAGCACGGTGCGGATCGGCACGTTGACGCCGACGCCGAGGGTGTCCGTCCCGCAGATCACCTTCAGCAGACCCGCCTGCGCCAGCTTCTCCACCAGCCGCCGGTACTTCGGCAGCATGCCGGCGTGGTGCACGCCGATGCCGTGCCGCACGTACCGCGACAGGTTCTGGCCGAACTTGGTGGTGAAGCGGAAGTTGCCGATCAGCTCGGCGATCTTGTCCTTCTCCTCGCGCGTGCACATGTTGATGCTCATCAGCGACTGCGCGCGCTCGACCGCCTGCGCCTGCGTGAAGTGCACGATGTAGACCGGCGCCTGCTTCGTCTCCAGCAGCTCGGTCAGCGTGTCCGTGATCGGCGTCAGCCGGTACTCGTACGACAGCGGCACCGGACGGGTCGCCGAACGGACCACCGACGTCGGCCGGCCCGTCCGCCGCGTCAGGTCCTTCTCGAACATGGACACGTCGCCGAGGGTCGCCGACATCAGGACGAACTGCGCCTGCGGCAGCTCCAGCAGCGGGATCTGCCACGCCCAGCCCCGGTCCGCCTCCGCGTAGAAGTGGAACTCGTCCATGACGACCTGGCCGATGTCGGCGTGCCTGCCGTCGCGCAGCGCGATCGACGCCAGCACCTCGGCCGTGCAGCAGATGACCGGCGCGTCCGCGTTCACCGACGCGTCGCCGGTCAGCATGCCGACGTTCTCGGTGCCGAAGATCTTGCACAGGTCGAAGAACTTCTCCGACACCAGCGCCTTGATCGGCGCCGTGTAGAACGTGACCTGGTCGTTGGCGAGCGCCGTGAAGTGCGCCCCGGCCGCCACCAGCGACTTCCCGGACCCGGTGGGGGTCGACAGGATCACGTTCGCCCCCGACACCACCTCGATCAGGGCCTCCTCCTGCGCCGGGTAGAGCGAGATGCCGCGCTCCTCGGCCCAGGCGGAGAAGGCCTCGAAGAGGGCATCGGGGTCGGCGGTCGGCGGCAGCTGATCGATAAGGGTCACGCCCCCATCTTGCCTGCATTCCGCCCGGATGAGGGAACCGGCCGTCGGATGCCAAGATCACTCCCGATAGGCTGCTCCGTCGACCGGTCGTCAACTCGACACCGGCAGGGGAGAAACGGGGCGACACCGACCATGATGGGACCGGCGCACTCGCTGTCCGGAGCGGCGGCCTGGCTGGGCGTGGGCGCCGCCGCGGCCGCCTTCGACCACCCGATGCCCTGGCCGGTGCTGCTCGCCGGCGCCCTGCTGTGCGCGGGCGCCGCCCTCGCCCCCGACCTCGACCACAAGTCGGCCACCATCTCGCGCGCCTTCGGCCCGCTCTCCCGGGGCCTGTGCGAGATCGTCGACAAGCTCTCGTACGCCGTCTACAAGGCGACCCGCAGCCCCCAGGACCCGCGCCGCTCCGGCGGCCACCGCACCCTCACCCACACCTGGCTGTGGGCCGTCCTGATCGGCGGCGGCTGCTCGGCCGCCGCCGTCGGCGGCGGGCGCTGGGCGGTCCTCGCGATCCTCTTCGTCCACCTGGTCCTCGCCGTCGAGGGCCTGCTGTGGCGGGCCGCCCGGATGTCCAGCGACGTACTGGTGTGGCTGCTCGGCGCGACCAGCGCCTGGATTCTCGCCGGCGTCCTCGACCAGCCGGGCAACGGCTCGGACTGGCTCTTCACCGGCCCCGGCCAGGAGTACCTGTGGCTGGGCCTGCCGGTCGTCCTCGGCGCCCTCGTCCACGACATCGGCGACGCGCTCACCGTCTCCGGCTGCCCGATCCTCTGGCCGATCCCCATCGCCCGCAAGCGCTGGTACCCGATCGGCCCGCCCAAGGGCATGCGGTTCCGGGCCGGCAGCTGGGTCGAGCTGAAGGTCCTCATGCCCGCCTTCATGGTCCTCGGCGGCGTCGGCGGGGCGTCGGCCCTCGGCTTCTTCTAGCGCCCGCCGGGCGACCACCTTCTCCCCGGGGCCGCGCCCCGGGGGGATAGCACGGTGTTATGGGCGAACGGGATTACCCCGCCGTCCGCCGCGTGACCACTCTGGTTCCACCCACTCCCCCCACAGGCGGCGCTCCCGCGCGCCGTCGGAGACGAGGAACCTTGCGTACGCACCGCATATGGGCGTCCGCCGCCGCCGCGGCGCTCTCCGTGCTCGCCCTCTTCGCGCCCGCCGCCACCGCGGCGGAGCAGACACCCGCCCGCGCCGGCACCGCCGCCGTCCAGCCGATCATCGGCGGCGGCTACGCCCAGAGCGGCCCCTGGGCGGCCCGGCTCTTCTCGAACGGCCGCGAGACCTGTTCCGCGACGATCATCGCCCCCACCTGGATCCTCACCGCCAAGCACTGCGTCACCGGCGGCGGCCTGTCCTTCCGGATCGGCAGCCTCGACCAGCACAGCGGCGGGACCGTCGCCAACGGCGTCCAGACCTACACCCACAGCTCCGACCTCGCGCTGGTCCGCCTGGACCGCTCCGTGACCGCGACCTACGCCCGGCTCGGCCAGCCCGGCTCCGTGAGCGTCGGACAGACCGTCCAGGTGTACGGCTGGGGCGCCACCTCCCAGTGCGGCTCTGAGGCCACCTGCCAGTCCCGCTACCTGAAGGTCGCCAACGTGGTCGTGACCGGCGGCTGCCGCGACGCCTACGGCGGCTCGGCGATCTGCGCCCGGCGCGGCGACGGCATCACCGCCGGCGGCGACTCCGGCGGCCCGATGATGGCGAACGGCGTCCAGGTCGGAGTCGCCTCCACCAGCGACCGCCAGACCACCACCGCGTACACCAACGTGACGGCCTACCGCTCCTGGATCCAGTCGATCGCCGGCGTCTGACCGCCGCCCCGGTCCGGGCCGCCCACCGGCGGCCCGGACCGGGCCCGGCCAGCAGGTCAGCCGTGCCAGGAGCGCCACAGCGCCGCGTACGCGCCGTCCGCCGCGACCAGCTCGTCGTGGCTGCCCAGCTCGCTGATCCGGCCCTCCTCGACCACCGCGATCACGTCGGCGTCGTGCGCGGTGTGCAGCCGGTGCGCGATCGCGACCACCGTCCGCCCGTCCAGCACCCGGCCCAGCGAGCGCTCCAGGTGCCGGGCCGCGCGCGGGTCGAGCAGCGAGGTCGCCTCGTCCAGGACCAGCGTGTGCGGATCGGCCAGGACCAGCCGGGCCAGTGCGATCTGCTGGGCCTGCGCCGGCGTCAGCGACCGGCCGCCGGAGCCGACCTCGGTGTCCAGGCCCGCGTCCAGCCCGCGCGCCCACGCCTCCGCGTCGACCGCCGCCAGCGCCGCCCACAGCTCCGGGTCCCCGGCGTCCGGTCGGGCCAGCAGCAGGTTGTCGCGGAGGGTGCCGACGAAGACGTGGTGCTCCTGGTTGACCAGCGCCACGTGCGCCCGGACCCGCTCGGCCGGCATCCGCGCCAGCTCCGCCCCGCCGAGCGTGACGGCCCCGGCGCGCGGCCCGTAGATGCCCGCGAGGAGCCGGCCCAGCGTCGACTTGCCCGCCCCGGACGGCCCGACCAGCGCCAGCCGGGTGCCGGGCGCCACCGCGAGCGACACGTCGTGCAGCACGTCCACGCCCTCCCGGTAGCCGAAGCGCACCCCGGCCGCCTCGACGTCCCGCCCGTCGGGCCGCACCGACGCGTCGCCGGGCTCCGGCTCGATGTCCCGCACGCCCACCAGCCGGGCCAGCGACACCTGCGCCACCTGGAGCTCGTCGTACCAGCGCAGCACGATCCCGATCGGGTCCACCAGCATCTGCGCCAGCAGCGCGCCGGTCGTCAGCTGCCCGACGTCCATCCAGCCCTGGAAGACGCAGAAGCCGCCGATGGCGAGCACCCCGCAGAGCACCGCGGTGTGCGTCAGGTTGACGACCGGGAAGAGCACCGACCGCAGGAACAGGGTGTACCGCTCCCACCGCGTCCACTCGTGGATCCGCCGGTCCGACAGGGCCACCCGGCGCGCGCCGAGCCGGTGCGCCTCGACGGTGCGGCCCGCGTCGACGGTCTCGGCCAGCACCGCGGCCACCGCCGCGTACCCGGCCGCCTCCGAGCGGTACGCGGAGGGCGCCCGCCGGAAGTACCAGCGGCAGCCGGCGATCAGCAGCGGCGCGGCGATCACCACGGCGAGCGCCAGCGGGGGAGCCGTGAAGGCCAGCCCGCCGATCAGCAGACCGGCCCATACCACGCCGATGACGAGCTGCGGCACGGCCTCGCGCATCGCGTTGGCCAGCCGGTCCACGTCGGTGGTGATGCGGGAGAGCAGGTCGCCGGTGCCGGCCCGCTCCAGGACGCCCGGTGGCAGGCCGACCGCGCGGACGAGGAAGTCCTCCCGCAGGTCGGCCAGCATCTCCTCGCCGAGCATCGCCCCGCGCAGCCGGACCAGCCGCACGAAGAGGGTCTGCACCACGAGCGCGACCGCGAAGACCGCGACCGCCCGCCCCAGCTGGAGCTCCCGGGCGCCCTCGGCGAGCCGGTCCACCACCTGCCCGAGGACGTACGGCCCCGCCATGGACGCCGTCACGGCGACCGCGTTCACGCCGACGAGCAGCGCGAACGCGCGGCGGTGCCGGCGCAGCAGCCCGCCGACGTAGGCCCGGACGGTCGCGCCGGCGGCGACGGGCAGGGTGGTGGCGGTTGTCGGGGCCGCCGGGTCGTACGCGGGCGGCACCAGGCCGATCATGCGGTTTCCCCTTCCAGGGCTTCGTGCGGGGCGCCCGCCGCGGCGGCGAGCTCGTCGTCCGTCTCCCGGGTGACGACCGCCCGGTAGCGCGGTTCGCGCGCCAGCAGGTCGCGGTGGGTGCCGTGGGCGACGGCCCGGCCCTCGTGGAGCAGGACCACCCGGTCCGCCAGGTCGAGCAGCAGCGGCGACGAGGCGAGCACGACGGTGGTCGCGCCGGCCCGCAGCTTGCGGACGCCCGCGGCGATCCGGGCCTCGGTGTGCGAGTCGACCGCCGAGGTCGGCTCGTCGAGGACCAGCACCCGCGGGTCGGTCACCAGCGACCGGGCGAGCGCGAGGCGCTGGCGCTGGCCGCCGGAGAGCGAGCGGCCCCGTTCGGTGATCCGGGTCCGCATCGGGTCGCCGCCGGTGCCGGCCGACGCCTGCGCGAGCGCGTCGAGGACGTCGTCGCACCGGGCGGCGGCGAGCGCGTCCTCCGGGCGGACGGCCCCCGACGACGGCACGTCCAGCAGCTCCTGGAGGGTGCCGGACAGCAGCACCGGATCCTTGTCCTGGACCAGGACGGCCGTCCGGGCCGCCTCCAGCGGCAGGTCGTCGAGCGGCACCCCGCCCAGTCGTACGGAGACGTGGTCGTCGTCCGGCTCGGCCGGGTGCCCGCCGAGCCGGTCCGCGAGCCGGCCGGCCGCGTCCGGGTTGCCGCACACCACGGCCGTGAGCTGCCCGGCGGGGGCGATCAGCCCGGTCACCGGGTTGTACAGGTCGTCCGCCGCCGGCCGGGCGGGCGCGCCGGCCGCCGGCTCGGTCGCCCGGGACAGGGCGAGGACCCGCGCGGCGCGCTTCGCGGAGGGCCGGGAGAAGGCGAACGCCATGGCGATCTCCTCCACGTTCCGCAGCGGATGGTGGGTGAGGGCGACCGCGCCGTAGACGGTGACCAGCGCGCCGACCGTGATCGTGCCGTCGAGCGCCAGGCGCGCCCCGTACGCCACCACGCCGATGAGCAGCAGACCGGGCAGCAGCACCTGGACGGCGGCGATCAGCGCCCACATCCGGGCGCTGCGCACGGCGGCGCGGCGGACCTCCTGGGAGGCGGCCCGGTAGCGGCCGAGGAACAGTTCCTCGCCGCCGATGCCGCGCAGCACGCGCAGGCCGGCGACGGTGTCGGAGGCGAGTTCGGTGGCCTTGCCGGCCTTGTCGCGCTGTTCGTCGGCCCGCCGGGTGGCGCGGGGCAGCAGGGGCAGCGCGGCCAGCGCGAGCGCCGGGACGCCCAGGGCGACGACGACGCCGAGCGCCGGTTCGTACACGAGGAGGCCGGCGCAGACGGCCAGCAGGGTGAGGACGGCGGCGGCGAACCGGGAGAACGCCTCCACGAACCAGCCGATCTTCTCGACGTCGCCCGTGGACACGGCGACGACCTCGCCGGCGGCGACCCGCCGGGTCAGCAGCGCGCCGAGTTCGGCGGTCCTGCGGGCGAGGAGCTGCTGGACCCGCGCGGCGGCGGTGATCCAGTTGGTGACGGCGGTGCGGTGCAGCATGGTGTCGCCGACGGCGATACCGGCGCCGAGCGCCAGCACCACCCCGCAGCCGAGGGCGAGTCCGCCGCCGTCGCGGTCCACGACGGCCTGGACGGCGAGGCCGACGCCGACCGGCAGGCCGGCGATGCAGAGATGGAGCAGCAGCCCCCACAGCAGCGACCGCACCTGCCCGCCGAGCTGCATCCGCCCGAGCCAGATCAGGAACCGGGTGCCCGACCGGACGTCGGGGACCCCCGGGTCGGCGTACGGCAGTTGACGGATCTGCATGACGTCCCCAGGGGTGCTCGGGGGCGGACGGGGGGCGGGCCGGGCGCACCCGGGCGCGCGTCGGCCGGGGCCCCGTCGAAGGGACCCCGTGGGTGGGGGTCCCGGGGTACGGGACCGGTGCCAGGTTCGCTCCCCGTCGCGGCTCGCGGCAACGGGTTTTCCGGCGGCGGGCGCCGGCGTCAGGGGCGGGTGGCCCGTTCCAGGGCGAGGAGGGCGGAGGCGTAACGGCGGCCGGTGGCGCGGTCCATGCCGATCTCGCACATGCGGTTGGCGGAGAGGTGGACGTCGAAGGGGCGGGCGGTGACCTCGGCGGCTTCGCGGGCGGTGGCGGAGGCGGTGAGTTCGGGGTGGAGCATGCCGCGGTCGCCGGCGAAGGCGCAGCAGCCGGCGTCGGCCGGCACGACGACCTCGTCGGCGCAGAACTCGGCGATCTCGGTGAGCCGGTCGGCGTCGCCGAGGTGCCGCATCGAGCAGGTGGGGTGCACCACCGCCGAGCCGGCCCGGCGGCGGGCGTCGAGCCGGGGGAGGAGTTCGTCGGCGGCCCACACCAGCGAGTCGACGACGGTGAGTTCGGCGTGCAGGGCCCGGTTGTCGTCGGTGAGGTGGGGGACGACCTCGTGGGCGATGCCGAGGGTGCAGGAGGAGGCGTCCACGACCAGCGGGAGCCGGCCGCCGGCGGTCCAGCCCCAGGCCGCCTCGACGATCCGGTTGGCCATCAGCGCGTTGCCCTCCGCGTAGCCCTTGGAGTGCCAGATGGTGGCGCAGCAGGTGCCGGCGACGTCGTCGGGGATCCACACCGGGCGGCCGGCGCGGGCCGAGACGGCGACGACGGCCTCGGGAAGCGAGGGGCCGGTGAGGCCGTCGGGGTTGCCGAAGATGCGGTTGACGCAGGCCGGGTAGTAGACGGCGGTGGCCGCCGGGCGGTGGGTGCGGGGCAGCCGGCGGGCCGCCGCGCCGGGGATCTCGGGCAGCCACTCCGGTACGAGGTCGGGCCGGACGGCCTTGCGGGCGAGGCCGGTCATCCGCTCCAGGAGGCCGTCGCCCATCCGGTCGGCGGCGCCGACGGCGAGCCGCGCGGCGCGCTCCACGGTGCGGAAGCGCCGGGCGGCGAGGGCCGCGATCCGCTCCTCGCGGGGGGAGTGCCGGGCGTGCCGGAAGTCCTTCATCAGGGCGCCGGTGTCGATGCCGACGGGGCAGGCCAGTTTGCAGGTGGAGTCGCCGGCGCAGGTGTCGACGGCGTCGTAGCCGTACGCCTCCAGGAGCCGCTGCTCGACGGGGGAGCCGTCGGCCTGCCGCAGCATCTCCCGGCGCAGCACGATCCGCTGGCGCGGGGTGGTCGTCAGGTCCTGGCTGGGGCAGGTCGGTTCGCAGAAGCCGCACTCGATGCAGGGGTCGGCGATCCGTTCGACGGCCGGGATGGTCTTCAGGCCGCGGAGGTGGGCCTGGGGGTCCCGGTCGAGGACGATCCGGGGGGCCAGCACGCGGTCGGGGTCGAGGAGTTCCTTGGTGCGCCACATGAGCGCGGTCGCCTTCGGGCCCCATTCCAGTTCCAGGAAGGGGGCGATGTTGCGGCCGGTGGCGTGTTCGGCCTTGAGGGAGCCGTCGAAGCGTTCGACGGTGAGCTTGCAGAAGTCGTCCATGAAGGAGGCGTACCGGGCGACGTCGGCCGGGTCGGCGGCGTCGAAGGCGAGGAGGAAGTGCAGGTTGCCGTGGGCGGCGTGGCCGGCGACGGCCGCGTCGAAGCCGTGCCGGGCCTGGAGGTCGAGGAGTTCGGCGCACGCCTCGGCGAGCCGGGACGGGGGCACCGCGAAGTCCTCGGTGATCAGGGTCGTGCCGGAGGGGCGGGAGCCGCCGACGGCGGTCACGAACGCCTTGCGGGCCTTCCAGTAGCCGCCGATGACGGCCGGGTCGCGGGTGAAGGCGTTGGTGGCGGAGGGCACCGGGGCGACCAGGTCGAGCCCGGCCAGGACCTCGGCCGCGGCGCGTTCGCGGGCGGCGAGGGCCGGTTCGTCCGGGGCCCGGAACTCGACGAGCAGCGCCGTGGTGTCCTTGGGCAGCTCCGCCCAGTCGGCGGGGACGCCGGGCACGCTGACCGAGGCCCGCAGGGTGTTGCCGTCCATCAGCTCGACGGCGAGCGCCCCGGCCTCGGTGAACAGCGGGACCGCCGCGGCGGCGGCCGGGAGGCCGGGGAAGAAGAGCAGGGCGGTGGAGACCAGCCGGTCGAGCGGGAGGGTGTCGAAGACGATCTCGGAGAGGAAGCCGAGGGTGCCCTGGGAGCCGACCATGAGGCCGCGCAGGATCTGCACCGGGGTGGCGCCGTCGAGGAAGGCGTCGAGCCGGTAGCCGTTGGTGTTCTTGATCTCGTACTTGGCGCGGATCCGGGCGGTGAGGGCGGCGTCGGCCTCGATCTCGGCCTTGAGGGCGAGGAGTCCCGCGCAGAGCCGGGGCTCGGCGCGGGCCAGTTCCTCGTCGGCGGCGGGGTCGGCGGTGTCGACGACGGTGCCGCTCGGGAGGACGAAGGTCAGCGAGGAGACGGTGCGGTAGGAGTTCCGGGTGGTGCCGGCGGTCATGCCGGAGGCGTTGTTGGCGACGACGCCGCCGAGGGTGCAGGCCACCGCGCTGGCCGGGTCCGGGCCGAGCACCCGGCCGTACGGGGCGAGGGCGGCGTTGGCGCGGACGACGGTGGTGCCGGGGCGGATCCGGGCCCGGGCGCCGCCGTCCAGCACTTCGACGCCGGCCCAGTGGCGGCGCACGTCGACGAGGATGTCCTCGCCCTGCGCCTGGCCGTTGAGGCTGGTGCCGGCGGCCCGGAAGACGACTTCGCGCCCCTTGCCGTGGGCGTACGACAGCACGGCCGAGACGTCGTCGACGTCCTCGGCGACGACGACCACCTGCGGCAGGAACCGGTAGGGGCTGGCGTCGGAGGCGTACCGCACCAGGTCGGAGACGCCGGACAGCACCTTCTCCGGTCCGATCAGCGCCGCCAGGTCCTCGCGCAGCCGCCGCGGGGTGCCCCGCGCCTGGAGGTCCGGGACCCGGTCGGGGGCCGGGGTCCGCTTCCGGCCGGGGCGGAGGGCCCGCGGGTTCGGTTCCAGCAGCGGCATGGCACGGCTCCCCTCGGCGCGGGCGCCGGCGGCGTCAGCAGCCGCTCTCCGGGAGGGGCCCGGCGAGGGCGGTCAGCAGGCCTCCGAGCACCTCGCGCTGTTCGGCGGTCAATGGAGCCAGGATGTCCTCTGCGGCGGCCCGGCGCGCGCTGCGCAGCTCCCGCAGCGTGGCGCGGCCCTCGTCGGTGAGCTCGATCCGGATCACCCGCCGGTTGCTCGGATCGGGCACCCGGTGCACCCGCCCGGCCGTCTCCAGGCCGTCGACGAGGCTGGTCACGGCGCGGGGAACCACTTCGAGGCGGGCGGCGAGGTCGGCCATCCGGGGCGGGGTGTCGCCGTAGTGCGCGACCAGGCGCAGCAGCCGTGACTGGGCGGGGGTGATGCCGACCGGCTCCAGGTGGCGCTTCTGGATGCGGTGGAGCCGGCGGGTGAGCCGCAGCAGCTGCTCGGCGAGGAGCCCGTCGGGGTCGGGGGCGGGCAGGGCGGCGGAGGTCATGCGGGAACGATATCAGGAGGAAGCTCATTGTGAACATAGGTAAGAGTGAGCTACAGTCCGAAACGCACCGCCCCGACCGCGCACGCGCCGCGCCGTGCACACCCCCCGCGGTCTGCACGCACCTTTCGAAGGAGCCCATGCGTCCCCACGACGAGTCCACCTGGACACCCCCGCCGCGCGATCCCGCGCAGCCGAAGGAACCCGCCCAGCTGCGGCGCATCCTCGGCCTGTTCCGCCCGTACCGCGCCCGCCTGGCGCTCGTCGGCCTGCTGGTCGCCGCCGCCTCGCTGGTGTCGGTCGCCTCCCCGTTCCTCCTCAAGGAGATCCTGGACACCGCGATCCCCGAGGGGCGCACCGGGCTGCTCAGCCTGCTCGCCCTCGGCATGATCGCCACCGCCGTGCTGACCGGCGTCTTCGGCGTCCTCCAGACCCTGATCTCCACCACCGTCGGCCAGCGCGTCATGCACGACCTGCGCACCGCCGTCTACGGCCGGCTCCAGAAGATGCCGCTGGCCTTCTTCACCCGGACCAGGACCGGCGAGGTCCAGTCCCGGATCGCCAACGACATCGGCGGCATGCAGGCCACCGTCACCTCCACGGCGACCTCCCTGGTCTCCAACCTCACCGCCGTCGTCGCCACCGTGGTCGCCATGCTGGCCCTCGACTGGCGGCTGACCGTCTTCTCGCTGCTGCTGCTCCCCGTCTTCGTGTGGATCAGCCGGCGGGTCGGCGACGAGCGGAAGCGGATCACCGGCCGGCGCCAGAAGCAGATGGCCGCCATGGCCGCGACCGTCACCGAGTCGCTGTCCGTCAGCGGCATCCTGCTCGGCCGGACCATGGGCCGCGCCGACTCGCTCACCGAGTCCTTCGCCCGGGAGTCCGAGCGCCTCGTCGACCTCGAAGTGCGCTCCTCCATGGCCGGACGCTGGCGGATGTCCGTCATCGGGATCGTCATGGCCGCCATGCCCGCCCTGCTGTACTGGGCGGCCGGCTTCGCCGTGCAGGCCGGCGGCGCGCTGTCGCTCGGCACCCTGGTCGCCTTCGTCTCGCTCCAGCAGGGCCTCTTCCGGCCCACGGTGAGCCTGCTCTCCACCGGCGTCCAGATCCAGACGTCGCTCGCGCTCTTCCAGCGCATCTTCGAGTACCTGGACCTCCCGGTGGAGATCACCGAACCCGAGGAGCCCGTCCGTCTGGGCAAGATCCGCGGCGAGATCGGCTTCGAGCGGGTCACCTTCCACTACGACCCCGAGCGCGCGGACCGCCCCACCCTCGACTCCATCGACCTCACGGTCCCGGCCGGCGGCAGCCTCGCCGTCGTCGGCCCGACGGGCTCCGGGAAGTCCACGCTCAGCTACCTGGTGCCGCGGCTGTACGACGTGACCGAGGGCCGGGTCACCCTGGACGGCGTCGACGTGCGCGACCTCGGCTTCGACACGCTCGCCGCCGCGATCGGCGTCGTCTCCCAGGAGACGTACCTCTTCCACGCCTCCGTCGCCGACAACCTGCGCTTCGCCCGGCCGGACGCCTCCGACGAGGAGATCGAGGCCGCGGCGCGGGCCGCGCAGATCCACGACCACATCGCGGCGCTGCCCGACGGGTACGACACCCTCGTCGGCGAGCGCGGCTACCGCTTCTCCGGCGGCGAGAAGCAGCGCCTGGCGATCGCCCGCACGATCCTGCGCGACCCGCCGGTGCTGATCCTCGACGAGGCGACCAGCGCCCTCGACACCCGTACCGAACACGCGGTCCAGCAGGCGATCGACGCCCTCTCCGCCGGCCGCACCACGATCACCATCGCCCACCGCCTCTCCACCGTGCGCGACGCCGACCGGATCGTCGTCCTGGAGGCGGGCCGGATCGCGGAGAGCGGCACCCACGAGGAGCTGATGGCCGCCGACGGTGCGTACGCCGCCCTGGTCCGCCGCGACGAACAGACGAACATGGGAGCGGTTGTTCCCACGAACGCGTGATCGTCCCCGGATTCGTTGCTCAACTCCCGTGCGGCGTCGGATGATTACGGTGCGCAAGCGACGGGCTGCAGACCGCGACTGCGCTGTCCCACGAAACACCTGTACGAGGAGAAGCACCCCATGAACGTCATCACCAACCTGCTCGCCGGCGTCGTCCACTTCCTGGGCTGGCTCGTCTGATCCGAGCGGTTCCCGGCGCCGCCGGTTCCCCGTCCCAGGGGACCGGCGGCGCCGCCATGTGCGCGCGCTCCCGGGAATCCCCGGACCGCCGGGTTACGGTGCGCCCATGCCGTACCGGTACCCCTCCCCGTACGCACCCCGCCGCCAACCCCGGCTCACCCGCCGCGGCCGCCGGGCCGTCCTCGCCGGAGTCCTGCTCGCCCTCGCCGTCGCGACCGCCGTCCCCCTGCTGCTCCTCCTCCCGCGCGACAAGCCCGCCACGCCGCCCGCGCCGCCCACCCTCCTCGTCCCCGAGGGCCGGCGCGCGACACAGGTGTACGAGGCCGTGGACCGCGCCCTCCACCTGCCCGGCGGCACCACCCGCGAGGCCGCCGCCGCCCCCGGCCTCGGACTCCCCGCCGCCGCCGGCGGCAACCCCGAGGGCTACCTCTTCCCCGCCACCTATCCGCTCCCCGACGGCACCACCGCCGAGAGCCTGCTGCGTTCGATGGTGGCCGTCGCCGAACGCCGCTTCGGCACCCCGGCGGTCACCGAGGCCGCCCGGGCCCAGGGGCTCACCGTCCACCAGGCGCTGATCGTCGCGAGCATCGCCCAGGCCGAGGCCGACACCCCCGAGGGCATGGGGAAGGTGGCCCGGGTCGTCCGCAACCGGCTCGCCCGGTCCATGCCGCTCCAGATGGACTCGACCCTCAACTACGCCCTGGACCGCAGCACCGTCGACACCACCCTCGACGACACCAGGATCAGCAGCCCGTACAACACCTACGCCCGCAAGGGCCTCCCGCCCACGCCCATCGGCAACCCCGGCGAGCAGGCCATGACCGCCGCCCTCCACCCGCCGGCCGGCGACTGGCTCTACTTCGTCACCGTGGCCCCCGGCGACACCCGCTTCACCGCGGACTACGCCGTGCACCTCGCGAACGTGGCCGAGTTCAACGAGCGCCGGAAGCAGGAATGAAACGAGTAGGTTATCGACCGGTTTGTACGGTATCGCGAGCCCGTCCGGCTCGTTGGGCAGCGCATGAAGCAGCTCAGACGACGTCGCTGGATCTGGTCACCCATCACCTCCTGGCAGGCCAGACGGCTGGCCCGGGTGACCGGCGCGGACTTCGACGACGCCTGGGTCGAGATCCGGCTGACCACCCATCCGGACGAGCGGCATTTCGCCCTCGCGCACGACGTCCTCACCCAGGTGCTGCTCACCCGGAGCGCGGTCTTCCTGGAGGAGGGGCTGAGGTCGGCGCCGGACCCGGGGACGCGGTGCGTCCCGGAGACCGGACCGCGGTACGCGCGGGGGACCGGGGCGCGGCACGGGCCCGGCGCGGGATCGCGGTACGCCTCCGAGGCGGCGGGACCCGGACACGGCTCCGGGGCCGGGCAGGGGTACGGCTCCGGGCAGGGGTACGCGTCCGGGGCCGGGGTGCGGGCGGCGGACGGGGAGTGGCGGCCGCGCGACGGCTCGCTCAGACCGTGACCGGCTCGCGGACCGGCTCCGCGCCGCGCGCCAGCAGCCGGCGGATCTCGTGGACGGCGGCGCGCCCGGCCCGGTTGGCGCCGATCGTGGACGCCGACGGGCCGTAACCCACCAGGTGGACGCGCTCGTCCGCGACCGCGCGGGTCCCCTCCACCTGGATGCCGCCGCCGGGCGCCCGCAGCCGCAGCGGCGCCAGGTGGTCGATGGCCGGCCGGAAACCGGTCGCCCACAGGATCACGTCCGCGTCGACCGTGCGGCCGTCCGCCCAGACGGCGCCGGTCGGCGTGATCCGCTCGAACATCGGCTGCCGGTCCAGGACGCCGTCGGCGAGGCCCGCGCGGAGGGCGTCGTTCAGCGGCAGTCCCGTCACCGAGACCACGCTGCGGGGCGGCAGGCCCTGCCGGACCCGCTCCTCGACCAGGGCGACGGCCGCGCGTCCCTCGGCCTCGCCGAAGGGGCCCTCGCGGAAGACCGGTTCGCGGCGGGTCACCCAGGTCGTCGCGGCGGCGTACCCGGCGATCTCCAGCAGGTGCTGGGTGGCCGACGCGCCGCCGCCCACCACGATGACCCGCCGGCCGGCGAACGCCTCGGGTCCGGGGTACTGCGCGGTGTGCAGCTGGCGCCCCCGGAAGGTTTCCTGTCCGGGGTAGCGGGGCCAGAAGGGCCGGTCCCAGGTGCCGGTGGCGTTGATCAGCGCCCGGGTCGCGTACACCCCCTCCGAGGTCTCCACCCGCAGCCGCCCGCCCTCGCCCTCCCGTACGGCGGACACGTCGACGGGCCGGTGCACCCGCAGGCCGAACTCCCGCTCGTACGCGTCGAAGTAGGCGCCGATCACCTCGGAGGACGGCCGCGCGGGATCCGCGCCGGTGAGCTCCCGGCCCGGAAGCGCGTGCATGCCGTGGACCTTGCCGTAGGTGAGCGACGGCCAGCGGAACTGCCAGGCGCCGCCTGGGCGGGGCGCGTGGTCGAGGACGACGAAGTCCCGGTCCGGCTCCAGGCCGGTGCGCCGCAGGTGGAAGGCGGCGGAGAGCCCCGCCTGTCCGGCTCCCGCGACCACGACGTCCACGGCCCGGACCGGCCCCGCGCCCGCCGCGCCGACCGCTCCCGCTGCACCCGCTGAATCGTTCACGTTTCTACTAACGGGGGCGGGGGCCGGGATCTTCCCGGCCCCCGCCCCTGCCTCCGTCCCGGTCCCCGGCTAGCGCCCGCCACCGACGCCCGCCGTCACGCCCGCCAGCAGCGGGGATGCCGGCAGGGTGCCCAGCAGGCCGCGCTCCGCGAGCAGCGGGGTGACGCCCTCGCCGAACCAGTACGCCTCCTCCAGGTGCGGGTAGCCGGACAGCACGAAGTGATCCACGCCCAGGTCGTGGTACTCCTCGATGCGGTCGGCCACGTCCGCGTGGCTGCCGACGAGCGCCGTGCCGGCCCCGCCCCGCACCAGCCCCACGCCGGCCCACAGGTTCGGCGCGATCTCCAGCCGGTCCCGGTCCAGCGAGCCGCCCCCGTGCAGGGCCAGCATCCGCTGCTGGCCCACCGACTCGCTGCGGCCCAGCAGCGCCTGGGCCGCAGCCACCGTCTCCGCGTCCAGGTCGGCGAGCAGCCGCTCGGCCGTCGCCCACGCCTCGCGGGAGCTGTCGCGCGAGATGGTGTGCAGCCGGATGCCGAAGCGGACGGTCCGGCCGCGTTCCTCCGCGAGCCGCCGGATCCAGTCGATCTTCTCCTTCACCTGCCACGGCGGCTCGCCCCACGTCAGGTAGACGTCCGCGTGCTCCGCCGCGACCGGTCCGGCCGCCGCCGAGGAACCGCCGAAGAACAGTTCGGGCAGCGGGTCCGGCGGCAGCGCGGTGAGCCCGCCCTCCACCTGGTAGTGCTCGCCCTGGAAGTCGTACGGCCGCCCGCTCCACACGCCCCGCACGACCGACAGGAACTCGGCGGTCCGCGCGTACCGCTGGTCGTGGCCGAGGTGGTCGCCGAACCGCCGCTGCTCGACGGAGTCGCCGCCGGTCACCACGTTGAGCAGCAGCCGGCCGCGGGTGATCCGCTGGTAGGTCGCGGCCATCTGCGCGGCGAGCACCGGGGACAGCACCCCCGGCCGGAACGCCACCAGGAACTTCAGCCGCTCCGTGTGCTGCGCGAGCGCGACCGTCGTCAGCCAGGCGTCCTCGCACCACGTGCCGGTCGGCGTCAGCACCGCCTCGAAGCCGAGCCGCTCGGCCGCCTTGGCGATCTGCGCCAGGTACTCGATGTCGGGGGCGCGGACCCCGGCGACCGCGCCCGCGCGGTTCCGGGTGATCCCGCCGTCGGTGTAGGCGTGCCGGTCGACGAGGGTGCGCCCGTCGCCGCCGGTGGGCAGGAACCAGTGCAGGTGGACCGTCATGGGTCAGTCGTCCTTTCCGTAGGAGCGCGCCGGGGTGGTCGACGGCGGCAGGTCCTTGTCGAAGCGGTTGTCGACGAAGTCGGCGAACCGGAACCGGTTCGGGATGAGGCCGAGCCCGGCGAAGGTGTCGGCGATCTTCTGCTCGGAGGCGATCGCCGCGGCGTCGAGGGCGACCGGGATGCGGGTGCCGTTGCTGCGCTTCACGGCGGCGAGCGCCACCTCGTACGGCAGCCCCGTCTCCTTCGCCCACACCTTCGCCCACTCCTCCGGGTGACCGAACACCCAGTCCTGGGCGCGCCGCAGCCGCTCGACGAAGTCACCGAGGGCCTTCGCCTTCTCCGGGTCGGCGAGCGCGGCGGGCGCGGCGACCTGGAAGCCGAGGCCGTTCACGACCCCGCGCCCGTCGGTGAGCACCCGCCCGGCACCGCTGTGCAGCACCTGGGAGGTGTACGGGTCCCACACCGCCCAGGCGTCGACCTTGCCGCTGGTGAAGGCGGCGAGCGCGTCGGCCGGCTGCACCAGGGTGACCTGGACTTCCCGCAGCGTCAGCCCGGCCTTCTCCAGCGAGCCGATCAGCTGGAAGTGCGCCGAACTGCCCTGCGCCACGGCGACCTTGCGGCCCTTGAGGTCGCGGACGGTGCGCAGCGGCGAGTCCTTGGGGACGAGGATCGCCTCGCCCGCCGCGTCGCCGTGGGTCGCGGCGATCACGGTGATCTTCGAGCCGGCTCCGGCGGCGAAGACGGGCGGGGTGTTACCGACGCCGCCGATGTCGACGGCGCCCGCGTTGACGGCCTCCAGCAGCGGGGGACCGGAGGTGAAGGTGGACCACTTCACCCGGTAGGGCAGGTCGTCGAGTTCGCCCGCGGCACGCAGGACGGCCTCGGCACCGCCCTTCTGGTCGCCGACGTTCAGCACGAGGTCGCCCTTGCCGTCGGTGCTCCCGCCGGCGTCGGCGCCCGAGGCGGGGGAGCAGGCGGTGGCGGCGAGCAGCGCGAGCGGCAGCAGCAGCGCGGCGGTGACGGCGTTCCGGAGGGAGATCATCGGGACTCCTGGGGTTCTGGGACGGGCGTGGGGACGGGGACGAGAGCCGGGGCACGCTCGTCCGCCGGCCGCTCGGACGCGGCCTCCTCGACGCCGAGTTCGGCGAGCAGACGGCCGCGCAGGGCGGCGAAGGCGGGGTCGGCGGGGGAGCGGGGACGGTCGAGGGCGACCGGGGTGTCGTACGCGATGACGCCGTCGCGCATCACCAGCGCCCGGTCCGCCAGCAGCAGCGCCTCGTCCACGTCGTGGGTGACCAGGAGCACCGTGCAGCCGCGCCGCCGCCACAGCTCGGCCACCAGCCGCTGCGCCTTGATCCGGGTCAGCGCGTCGAGCGCGCCGAACGGTTCGTCGAGCAGCAGCAGGTCCGGGTCGCGTACCAGCGCCCGGGCGAGGGAAGCGCGCTGGGCCTCGCCGCCGGAGAGGGTCTTGGGCCACACGTCGGCCCGGTGGGCGAGCCCGACCTCCTCCAGGGCGCGGTCGGCGACCGCACGGTCCGGCCGGCCCGGCAGTCCGAGGAGGACATTGCGCCAGACCCGCTTCCACGGCATCAGCCGGGGTGCCTGGAAGGCGACCGCGCGGCGGCGCGGCACGAGCACGGTGCCGGAGATCTCCCGGTCGAGTCCGGCGAGCACCCGCAGCAGCGTGGACTTCCCGCAGCCGCTGTGCCCGAGCAGCGCGGTGAACTGTCCCGGTTCCAGGGTGAGATCGAGCCCGTCGACGACCGGACGGCCGTCGAAGGAGCGCGTCAGGCCCCGGACGGTCACCGTCCGGTGAAGGTCGGTCGCCATTGCAGCAGCAGCCTTTCGAGAGTACGGACGACGGCGTCGGCGAGCAGGCCGAGGAAGGCGTAGACGACCAGGCAGACGACGATCACGTCGGTGCGGAAGAACTCGCGCGCCTGGTTCATCAGGAAGCCGATCCCGGCGTCGGCGTTGATGGACTCGCCGAAGACGAGGGCCAGCCAGGCGGTGGCGAGCGCGTACCGCAGCCCGGTCATCGCCCCCGGCAGCGCCCCGGGCAGCACGACGTGCCGCACCAGCCCCCACCGCCCGAGCTCAAGCGACTGCCCGGCCTCCACGAGCTGGGCGTCGACGCCGCGGATGCCGGCGTACACGTTCAGATAGAGGTGGAAGGCGGTGCCCAGCGCGATCAGGGCGACCTTCGGCGCCTCGCCGATGCCCAGCCAGATGATCAGCAGCGGGATCAGCCCGACCCACGGCACGGTGCGCAGCATCTGCACGGTGGCGTCGACGAGGTCCTCGCCGAGCCGGGAGAGCCCCGACAGCAGCGCGAGCGCGACCCCGACGGCGCCGCCGATCACCAGTCCGGCGGCCACCCGCCGCAGCGACACCCCCATCGCGGTCGGCAGCGTCCCGTCCGCGACGAGCCCGGCGGCGGACCGCGCGATCGTCCCGGCGAGGCGAGCGTCTCGGGTGCCAGCACCCCCGTCGCACTCGTCACCTGCCACACCAGCAGGAGCAGCAGCGGTCCCACGGCCCGCCGCAGCCAGCGCGGGACGGCGGGGAGGTGGCCGGACCGGCGGGAGGAGGTGAGGGATTCGAGATCCGGAACAGATGATTTAACGGATATGTCCGGCAGGAGTGGAGGCGGGGGCGCGTGACCGACGGCCATGGGGACTCCGGTGGGGGACGACAGCGGGGAAGCGGGTACGCGTCGGCGCCCTCGTCCGCGCACGGCGGGACGGAGGGGCGGAGCGTCAGAACGTCAGGAAGACACCGGCCGGGCAGCGGCCCGGCGGGGAGAAGAAGGCGTCAGCAGCCGCGGGAACAGGTGGCGGAGGCCACCCGCAGCAGGTCGATGTGACCGCGCGTGGTGAGCAGGGCTGTACGCAACATGGCGCGAACGTAGCGACCCACCCCCGACACGGTCAACGCCGTCTCGGAGCGTGGACGCGCGATCCTGCTCCGCGGACGGCAGGATTGACCCCATGTCATCTTCCTTCACCACCCGCGTCATCGAACTCACCACCGGCTCCCGCGAGACGGTCACCGACCTCACCCGCGCCTGCGAGGACTTCCTCACCGAGACGGCGGCCGGCCGCGACGGCCTGCTCAACCTCTTCGTCCCCCACGCCACCGCCGGCCTCGCCGTCCTGGAGACCGGCGCCGGCAGCGACGCCGACCTCCTCGCCACCCTCCACCACCTGCTCCCCGCCGACGACCGCTGGCAGCACCGCCACGGCACCCCCGGCCACGGCCGCGACCACGTCCTCCCCGCCTTCCTCCCGCCCCACGCCACCCTGCCGGTCGTCGCCGGCCGCCTCTCCCTGGGCACCTGGCAGTCGGTCTGCCTGGTCGACACCAACGTCGACAACCCGGAGCGCCGGGTGCGGCTGTCGTTCCTCGGGTGACCGGATGACCGGATGACCGGGTGACCGGTGCGGCGTGCCGCGCGGAAGTTCCCTGAGCCGGACGCCACTTGAGCGGCGGGGCCGGTGTGGGGAGAATCGGTGCGCACGCCCTGGAGCACCGGTGGAGGAACGTTGTTGCTGCTGGACACCGCCGCCCTGCCCCCCGCCGAGCGGCTGGAGGCGTTCCGGCACGGGATGACCAACGAATCGGTGCCCAACCACATCGTCCACGAGAAGGGCCCCGGGGGCGTTCACGCGCGGATGGAGCTCTGGAACGTCGGGGACCTGCCGATGTTCTCCACGTACAACAGCGGCTTCGAGGCCCACCGCACCCCCGCGCACATCCGCAGGCAGCGCAGCAACCCGGTCGTGTCCGTGTCGCTGCAGAACCGGGGGACGGGACGGGCGGAGGTCGCCGGCGAGCGGGTGACCTTCGGGCCCGACGACGTGTGCGTCTTCCACGAGCTCTCGCCCCGCGTCTACGGATGGTCGGGCGACGGCGGCTCCCAGGCCATGGTCTTCGACGTCGAGCGGATCGGCCTGCCGGTGGAGACGGTGGTGCGGGCCTCCCTCCGGCTGCGGGCCAGTCCGCTGCACGACCTGGTCCTGCGTCACCTGCGGGACATGTGGCGGAACCCGGGCCGGCTGGCCCGGGACCCCGGCGCGGCGGCCCTCGCGGGCGCCACCGCCGACCTGGTGCGGGCGCTGCTGGTGTCCGCGGCGCACGACCCGCGGACGCCCGCCGTGCGGGAGGTGATGGACGAGACCCTGCTCACCCGGGTGACGGCCCACGTCCGCCGGCACCACACCGACCCCGGCCTCTGCGCGGACGCCATCGCCGCCGCGCACGGGGTGTCGGTCCGCCACCTCTACCAGGTGCTCCGCGACGCCGGAGTCAGCCTGGAGCAGTGGATCATCTCCGAACGGCTCGCCACCGCCCGGAAGATGCTGGCCTCCCCCGATCACACGGGCCTCGGCATCGCCGCCGTCGCGGCACGCTGCGGCTTCGCCGGCCCGAGCCACTTCGCCCGCCGGTTCCGCGCCGCCTACGACATGTCCCCGCGCGAGTGGCGGCAGCGGGCGCTGCGGGGGGCCGGTGCGCCCCCTGCCGGCTGACCGCGGAGGAGACGGGCCCGTGGTCAGCGCGCGTACGCCTCGCGCACCGCGTGCGCCAGGGCCGCCCGGGACGCCACGTTGACCTTCGGGAAGATCTTGTACAGGTGGGTGCCGACCGTGCGCGGCGACACCTTCAGCTGCTCGGCGATCTGACCGTTGCTCAGACCCGACGCCACGAGCCGCGCGATGCGGAGCTCCTGCGGCGACAGCCGCCACACCTCCGTCGGCCGGGCCCGCGCGAGGACCGTGCCGCCGGCCCGCAGCTCCGCCGCCGCCCTGCGCGCCCACGGTTCCGCCGTGAGCCGGGTGAAGTGCGTGTGCGCGGTCCGCAGATGGGCGCGGGCCTCCTCGGGGCGGTGGGCGAGCCGCAGCCACGTGCCGTGGCGCAGGTGCACGCGCGCCAGCTCGAAGGGCCACGCGTCGGCCCCCGGCACCGCGTAGGCGGCCTCGCTCAGGGCGTGCACGTCCTCGCCGGTGGCCGCCATCGCCTCCGCCGCCGCCAGGACGAAGGCGTGACGGGGCGCGATGCCGGCCATGCCGATCGCGTGGCCGGCCGCGATGTGGCGCAGCGCCTCGGCCCGCCGCCCGGTCCGCACCGCCGCCTCGACCAGGTCGAGGAACACGTGCGGGAAGTGCGGCTCGTCGGCCGGGAACACGCCGGGCGGGGTGAGGGACGACGCCAGCGCGTACGCCGTCTCGTCCTCGCCCGCCGCCAGGGCGCCGACGGCGCGGACGGCGGTGATCCTGCGGAGCACGTACGCCTGGCCGCGCCGCCTCGCCCACGGCTCGATCCGCTCCAGCAGCGCCTCCACCTCCCCCCGCCGGCCCCGCGCCGCGTGGACCGCGGCCCCGGTGAGCCGGAAGAGACGTTCGTGGAAGCCGCAGCCCTGCTCCCGGGCCGTGCGCGCGCCCTGGCGGGAGACCGCGAGGCAGCGGTCCCAGCGGCCCCGCAGATAGTCGTCCCCGCAGGTGGCGAGATTCACGTGTGCCTGGGTCAGGTACGGAGCGCGCTGGACGACGCGGTGCCAGAGCTGGGCGTGCTCGCCCACGCTGTCGAGCGCCGCCGCGATCCACAGCAGCTGCCACGCCTCCCGGACCTCCTCCTCCGGCGTCAGCGCCGCGACCAGCCGCCGCAGGTGCCGCGTTCCGCCGGGGCCCGGTCCGGCCGGCCGGTTCCACAGGTCGGAGCGGAGCCGCGCCACGGGCCCGGAACGGGACAGTTCGGCGCGCAGGGCGTCCCGGAGCGCCGGCTCGCCGGAGAACGCGGCCGTCAGATGGAGCAGGACACGGAGGGTGTCCTCCACGGCGTCCGCCCCCGCCCCCGCCTCCGCCGGCGCGGGCCGGCGATCCGCGAGCAGTGCCGGGAGACGGGCGACGGCCGGGGCGAGGTCGCCGTCGCGCTCGAACCGTACGTAGGCGTCGGTCAGTTCCCACAGGGCGCGGCTCCCGGCGGGGACGCCCTCCGTCCCGGCGTCCGCCAGCAGGCGGGCGGCGACGGCCGGCCGGCCGCCGATGGCCGCGGCGTTGGCGGCGGCCGTGAGCCTCGCGCCGCGCGTCGCCGCGCGGGCGCTCAGCCGGGCGGCGCGCTCCAGGAGCGTCGCGGCCTCGGCGTGCCCGCCGCGCCGGATCGTCCGGCGGGCCACCTCCTCCAGGTGGTCCGCCACGGCGTCGTCGGTGCCCTCGACGGCCCCCGCCAGGTGCGCGGCGCGCCGTTCGTCGTCACGGGGCAGCACGGCGGCCAGGGCGGCGTGGGCGCGGCGCAGGTCGGCGGCGGAGGCCGTACGGATCAGGCAGACGCGGACGAGGGGGTGCAGGAACGTCAGCCGGGCGTGGTGCAGCCGGACCAGACCGGACCTCTCGGCCGCCACCAGCGTCTCCTCCGAGGCCGGCGCTCCGGCGGCTCCGGCCGCCTCGACCGCCAGGCGGACGCTGCGCTCCTCGTGGCCCGCGAGGGCGTGCAGCAGGAGCAGGAACCGGCTGTCCGGCGGCAGCGCGTCCAGCCGGGACGCGAAGTCGGGCACGGCCGGCCGGGCGCCCGGCCGCGCGGCGGCGGGCGCCGGAGCGCGCTCCGTGCGGTCGGCGGGCTCCGGCCGCGCGGGGGTTCCCAGCAGGGCCAGCGGGTTGCCGGCCGCCTCCCGGACCAGCCGGGCCCTGGCCTTCGCCGTGAGGTCGGGACGCCGGCGGCGCAGGACCGCCGCCGCCTCGGCAGGGGTCAGCGGGGCGAGGTCCAGGACCTCGGCGCCGGTGCCGTCCGGAACCGGCGCGCACCCCGTGCGTACGGCACAGACCAGGACGACCGGCGCGGCGGCCAGCCTGCGCTGCACGAAGGCCAGCACGCCGGCGCTCGGCGCGTCCACCCACTGGAGGTCGTCGACGGCCAGCAGCACAGGCTGTTCGTCGGCGGCCCCGCCCAGCAGGGCCAGGGTGGCGGCGGCGACGGCCGGGCCCCCGGCACGCGGGTCCGCCGCCCCCGGGGCCAGCGCCCCTTCCAGGCAGCGGCGCTGCGCGGCGGTCAGCACGTCGTGCCGGCCCAGCAGGGGCCGGACCAGCCGGCCCAGGACACCGAAGGCGGCGCCCGGCTCCTGCGCGGTGCCGGACGCCCGCAGGACGCGCATCCCGTGGTCGGCGGCGAAGGCGGCCGCCTGGTCCAGCAGCGTGGTCCTGCCGATGCCGGCCTCTCCGCGCAGCCACAGCGCCCGCCCGCCCGTCGGCGCCGCGAGCAGGGCGCTCCGCAGGACCGCCCAGGGGGCGTCCCGCCCCGCCGGCGGCGTACCGGGCGGGGAGGGTGCTCCCGCCGTGCCGTCGGATGTCATCGTGCCGCTCCCCGTACCGTGCATGAGCCGACCGGCGGGGGCGCGGCCCCCGCCACGGTTCCGACGCTAGGACGCGGGAGGGGCGGGACCGGCGGCCGTGCACGCACAGGCCGAAGCCGTGCAGCCACAGGCCAGAACAGGCCGTTGCCGAGGCGGGCTTCGCACCCGGACGCGTACCCGCAGAACGCACAGCGGCCGGTCCGGGACGCGAGGTCCGGACCGGCCGCTCGGAGGGGCGCGGGGATCAGCCGGGGGTCAGGCCGCGTCTCCCGATGCCGGGTCGACGTGACGGCTGAGGAAGGCGAGGGCCGTGTCGGCGACCTCGCGCCATCCGCTGTCGATGGTGAGGGCGTGCCCCCGGCCCGGGATCTCCTGGATCTCCGTGACCGCGTACTCGTTGCGCACCTGCTTCTTGTACGAGGCGTGGGCGATGGCCCACGGCACGGTGTTGTCCTTCTCCCCGGACAGGATGAGGAGGGGGCCGCGGTCGGGGTTCAGGGTGTCCACCTTGACCTCGGTCCAGGGGTTGACGTTCGCGACCGCCGCCTGGAACAGCGGCTCGCCCGGCGCCGGCACGGCGAAGGTCTCGTACAGCTCGCGCGCCTCCTCCTCGCCGACGGCGTTGGCGAAGGAGTACCGGAACTGCTCGTAGGTGAGGGGCACGGCCCGGTGGTAGTTGGCAGGGTTGCCGAGCACCACGCTCGCCGCGCGCAGCGACGACAGCGGCAGCGGCAGCACGCCCCGGAACGGGGCGGGGTCGATGGCGACGGAGGCCCGGGACAGCCCGCGGCCCGCGATGATCTGCGTGATCAGGCCGCCGAAGGAGTGCCCGACCACCACCGGCCTGCGGTCGAGCTTGCGCACGAGGTCGCAGAAGTGGTCGGCGACCTGGCCGACGCTCTTGCCGGCGAAGACCTCGGGGTGGGCGTGGGCCTCCTCGACCGTCTCGGGGTCGTCGGGCCAGCCCGGCAGCACCGGGACGAAGCCGGCGGCGTCGAAGACCGCCGCCCACCGCTCCCAGCTGGTGGGCAGGAGCCAGAGGCCGTGGACGAAGACCACGGGGATCCGGCCGTCGGCGTTGGCCCGTTCGACCTGGGCCAGGTCGCGGGCGTAGGAGTTCTCGGAGGGAAGAGACACGGTCAGTCCTTCGGGAGTGGGGCGCCGTCAGCGCCGGACGGCGTCGGTGGCCGAGCGGATCAGCGAGGTCACGGCCTGGGGGAAGCTGTGGAGGGGCAGGTGCGAGCTGGGCACCTCGACCGTGTGCGACCCCGCGCGCCGGGCCTGGAAGCGCTGGAGCTCCGGCGGGATGCCGTGGTCCTCGCCGGCGACCAGCGTCCAGGACGGCAGGGTGCGCCAGGCCGCCGCCGTCGCCTGGTCGCCGAAGGCGGTGGCGCTCAGCGGACGCTGGACGGCGGCCAGGACGCGCGCGGTGTCGCGCCGCACGTCCTGGGCGAACACCTGGTGGAACGACTCGGTCCGGATGTACAGGTCGAGGCCGGGCGAGCCGTCGGGCGCGGGCGCGGGCACCTGGGTGAGCGCCGCCGCCAGCTGCGAGCCGGGGAACCGCGACGACAGCTCGCCCAGCACCTCGCCCGCGTCGGGCATGAACGCCGCGACGTAGACGAGCGCCCGGACGCCCGGGGTGCGCGCGGCGGCCTGGGTGATCACCGCGCCGCCGTAGGAGTGGCCCGCCAGGACGACGGGGCCCTCGACGCCCGCCAGGAAGGCCGTGAGGTGGGCCGCGTCGTGGTGGAGTCCGCGCAGCGGGTTGGCGGGGGCCAGCACCCGGTGGCCGCGGTCCTGGAGCCGTTCGATGACGGGCGACCAGCTGGACGCGTCGGCGAACGCGCCGTGGACCAGGACGATCGTGGGCCGGGACCCGCCGGAGGGGGCGTGGTCCCGGGCGGCGGCCGGGGCCGCGGCGGCGGCTGCGACGCCGAGCGAGGCGACCGTGGCGGCACCGGCCCTGAGCGCCGTACGCCGCGAAAGGCCTTTCGCGGACAGGGACTGAGGGTGTGACATGCGTCTGCGCTTTCTGGGCGGGGTCTCGTGACGGGCGGTTCGCGTGAGGGGCGGGTTCGCGTGAGGGACGGGGTCTCGTGCGGGACGGGTTCTGGTGAGGGACGGGTTCTGGTGAGGGGCGGGGCGAAGAGGGAACGCCGTTCAGGCGCGGGTCAGAGGGGTGTCGACCAGGTGCTCGCCGAGGAACCAGGTGTGGGTCTCGCCGGTCCGGATGACCTCGGAGACGATCAGGTCCTCGCTGCCCGCGTCGCCCAGGTCCGCCACCCGGCGCGCCGCGTCCCGCGCGTCGAGGAGGATCGTCTCGTGGGCCTCCAGGAGGCGCGCGAGCATGCCGGGCACCGGCTCCACGCCGTCGGGCGGGCGGGGGACGCGGGTCATCTCGGCGGCGTGCCGGGGGTCCCCCACCGCGACGCCGCCGAGGCTCTGCACACGCTCGGCGAGCAGATCGGTGATCGCCAGATGCTGCTCCGCCTGCCGGTCCAGCAGCAGGTGCAGCTGGTGGAAGGTCGGGCCGCGCATGAGCCAGTGGTGCTTCTTGTACAGCGCGTACAGCATCTGGGTGTCGGCCAGCAGGAGGTTGAGGCGCCGGCAGGAGTACAGCCGGGCGTCGCGGGAGAGGCCGACGCCCACGTGCCGCACGGTGCCGAACTCCTGCAACTGCCCGTCCTTCCGGCTCTGGTGCGGGGCCGGGGCGTCGAGGGACGGGGGAGCCGTCATGTTCCACTCCGGATGTCTGAGGGGCGGGTACGGGGCCGGGAGCCGGCCCCCGGGGGTGCGGGGCGGTGCAGCAGCGCGCGGACGGCCAGGCCGCTGCCCACCCCGCCGGCCACGGCGACGAGGCACCACCAGGGGGACCAGGGCGCCAGGCCCAGGGCCGCGTCCGCGGACCAGCGGCCCGGACCGGTGAGGGTGAGGACCGCGGGCAGGACCATGAGGACCAGCGGGTACTCGTAGCCGTCGTTCTGGACCCACAGCCCGTGCGGCAGCTTCACCGTCAGGGCCACGGTCATCACGCCGACGACACCGGTCGCGGCCAGCGGGGTCAGGGCGCCGGCTGCGAGCAGCAGCCCCGCCCCGATCTGGGAGCCGCCCGCGGCGACGGCCGTCAGCGCGCCGCCGCGGAAGCCGTCGCCCCGGAACTCCGCGGCACCGCCCGCCAGCCCCTTGCCGCCGAGCCGGAAGCTCACCTTCTGCACTCCGTGCCCGGCGACCAGGAGGCCGACGAGAAGCCGCAGGACCAGCAGACCGATGTCCATCGTCGTGCTCCAGGGATCGTGACGGTCGGACGCGGGATCAGCCGGCGGCGTGCGGGTCGATCATGGACTGGGCGTAGACGACCCCCATGCCGTAGGCGCCGCCGTGCTCCTTCACCACGTCGAGCGTCTGGCTGTACGTCTCGCCGCGCGCCCAGTCGCGCTGGAGCTCCAGCAGCACCTGGAGCCAGGTGACCGGGACGGCGCCGGCCGCGGTCATGCGCTGCATGGCGTGCTCGTGGGCCTCGGGCGTGACGCCGGCGGAGGCGTCGGCGACCACGTACACCTCGTAGCCCTGGCTGAGGGCGGAGAGGGCGGGCAGGACGAGGCAGACCTCGGTCCACAGCCCGGAGAGGATGATCTTGCTGCGGCCGGTGGCCTTGACCGCCTCGACGAGCGCCGGGTCCTCCCAGGCGTTCATCGTGGTGCGGTCCACGACCTCGTGCTTGGGGAAGACCTCGCGCAGCTGCGGCAGGAGCGGGCCGGAGAACGACTCGGCGGCCACGGTGGACAGCACGACGGGGACGTCGAAGACGGTGGCCGCCTTGGCGAGGCCGACGGTGGCGTTGATGACCCCGGCCCGGTCGGAGCTGGCCGCGCCGAAGAACATCTGCGGCTGGTGGTCCACGAACAGCATCATCGCGTTGTCGGGGGTGAGCAGGTCGGGGCTGGGGGCGGCCGTGACCTTGGCGGAGTCGAACGTGGTCATGACGGTTCCTTTCGGGAAGGGAGGGTGAGGGAAAACGGCTGACGTAACGTCAATTGACTTGCTGTGCTGCGTTGTTCATGATCCGACGGTAGGACGGTGACGGTCCCCGGGGCTTTGCTCAGGGTGGCCGGGGCTGTTCTCTCCCTGCATGGCTCGTCGGCCGCGAAGCCCGTGCGGGTCGGTCAGAGGACGAAGCAGGGATCGAAGACCCGGGGGTCGCTCTCGGGGGCGAAGCCGCGGGCGGCGCGCCACTGGCGGTGCCGCTCCGACTCCGCCACCGCCTCCGCCAGACGGTCGGCCTGGCGCGCCCCGGTGACCCCGGGCGGCGGGGACGCCTGGTAGCCGCCGAAGTGGGCCACCGGGCTCCACGAGGGACTGACGGGCGGGATCGCCTCGTCCAGGCCCTCGTACTCCGCCGCCGCGTGGACCAGCCGGCCGCCGACGACGGTGAGGACCGACTCGATGTGCGGGATGTCGGCCTCGTGGACGGCGAAGTAGTCGTGCGACAGGACCGCGAAGTCCGCCAGGAAACCCTCCCGCAGCAGGCCCTTCACCCCGTCCTCGCCCGTCATCCGGGCGCCGCCGACCGTGTACAGCTCCAGCGCCTTCTCCCGCGACACCAGCCGGTCCGGCGGGTACAGGCGCAGGTCGCCCACGGTGCGTCCGGTGACGAGCCAGTGCAGCGCCACCCACGGGTTGTACGACGAGACCCGCGTCGCGTCCGTGCCCGCCGCCACCGGCAGGCCGCGCTCCAGCATCTCCGTGACCGGCGGCGTACGGGCGGCCGCCTCGGCGCCGTACCGGTCGGCGAAGGCCCGGCCCTGGAAGGACATGCGGTTCTGCACGCCGATCGAGCCGCCCAGCGCCGCGATCCGCTCCAGGCTCCGCGCGGACACCGTCTCGGCGTGGTCGAAGAGCCACCGGTTGCCGGACGGGAAGAGGCCGTCGGCCGCCAGCTTCTCGAAGACCGCCAGGTCCCGGCTGATCGTCTCGTCGTAGGTGGCGTGCAGCCGGAAGCCCCAGCCGTTCTCCATCAGGAGCCGGACGGCCTTCTCGAACTCCGCCTCGTAGCCGGCGGCGAGCTCGGGCCGGGGTTCGGAGAAGTTCTCGAAGTCGGCCGCCGCCCAGGTCAGGTTCTCCCCGGCGCCGTTCAGCCGCAGCCACTCGTCGCCCTCGTCCGGGCGCACGGTCGCGATCCACCGCCGCAGGTCGTCCAGTTCCTGGCCGGCGGTCTGCGGGAAGAGGTGGTACGCGATCCGCAGCGAGAGCTGTCCGGCGCGGGCCAGTTCGGTGACGGTCCGGTAGTTCTCCGGGAAGCTCTGGAACCCGCCGGCCGCGTCGACGGCGGAGGTGAGGCCGAACCGGTTGAGTTCCCGCAGGAAGTGCCGGGTGGACGTCTTCCGGTCCTCCTCGCCCAGCGTGGGCGCCGCCGCGAGCGTCGAGTAGAGGACGAGCGCGCCGGGCGCGGCGAGCAGCACCCCCGTCGGTTCCCCGTCCCGGCCGCGCACGATCTGCCCGCCCCGGGGGTCGGGCGTGTCGC
The DNA here is from genome assembly GCF_042797055.1 of Streptomyces sp. NPDC057854. Taxonomy (NCBI): domain Bacteria; kingdom Bacillati; phylum Actinomycetota; class Actinomycetes; order Kitasatosporales; family Streptomycetaceae; genus Streptomyces; species Streptomyces sp. NPDC057854. Next base: position 126,193 of record NZ_JBHVMF010000004.1, on the reverse strand, counting down.
GGGTGTAGCCGGCGGCACGTACGGCGGCGCGGTTCATCAGGGCGGACTGGTACAGGTGCAGGACGAAGACGGGGGTGTCCGGGGCGGCGGCGTTCAGTTCCGCCACCGTCGGCATCCGCCGCTCGGCGAACTGGTCGGCCGTCCAGCCGCCGACCACCCGTATCCACTGGCCCTTCGGGGTGCGGCCGGCCTGCTCGCGCAGCATGGCCAGCGCCTGCCGCAGCGAGGGGACGCCGTCCCAGCGCAGCTCCAGGACGTAGTTGAGTCCGCCCCGGATCACGTGCAGGTGCGAGTCGTTGAGGCCGGGGACGATCCGGCGGCCCAGCGCGTCGACGACGCGTGTCCGCCGTCCCACGTGCCGCGCGACCGCCGCCTCGTCACCGACGGCGGTGATCCTGCCGTCGCGGACCGCGAGGGCCGTCGCGGCCGGCCGCTGCGGATCGCCGGTGTGGACCTTGGCGTTGCGGACGACGAGGTCGGCGGCGTCGCCGTCGTCCAGGTCGGGAAAGGGGGTGACGCCGCTGACCGGCATCGTCGTCATGGCGGGACCTCTCGTGGTCGGTGAGGGAAGAAAGGGGGGCCGGGCAGGGCTAGACGCGCCCGAGGATGGTGAGGAGCGTCCGGTCGAGTGCGGTCCGGATCCGCGCGGCGGCCTGAGGGGACGGGGTCTCGGTCAGGGACAGGAAGGAGCGCAGGGCGTCCGTGCGGAAGCGGGCCACGCAGGAGCCGTACAGGGAGACCAGCTCGACGTCCGTCTCGCCCGGGCCGCCGGGACGCACCCGGACGTCGCCGTCGCCCACAGCTGCGGCGACCCCCTCCTCCAGCAGGCTCCGGGCGAAGACCCAGGTCGCCGCCGTGTGCTCGTCCATGCCGTCGGCGGGGGCGAAGTCGAGGCGCACGGCGAGCGGGTCGCCCGGGTCGTGGCGTATCCCCACCACCAGCCGGACCGCGCCGTGGTCCGGCGACGACACCTTCGCCGTGACGAGCTGCTGCACGGGCCGCACGGAGACTCCTCGGGGCAGGTCCGGGTACGGGACGACGGGAGGCGCCTCAGAGCGTGCGGCGGACACCCGCGGCGCGTTCGAGGTTGCGCAACTGGACGGAGAGGTCGCCCTCGACGGCGTGGTGCGCCGGGCCGCTGCGGCCGATCGGCAGGACCTGCTCGCCCCGCATGTCCTCCAGCATCAGCGCAAAGGCCGCGTACAGGGCGGCGGAGGCCAGGACCAGGGCGAGGACGCCGGAGACGGTGCCCAGCCAGGCGGCGCCGGACAGGTTGAAGGCGGCGGCCGCGGCGAACCGGGGGACGGCCGCGCACAGGACGAGCCACAGGGCACGCTTGGCCCGCGCCACGCTCGCCATCAGACCGGCGAACACGGCGAAGGCGAGGTTCAGCACGCCCAGCACCTCCGCGCCGCCCGGCGGATCGAAGGCCAGGACCAGGGAGGTCGCCAGCCACGTCCCCGAGAAGCAGGCCATCAGCGTGGCCGCGAGCACGTCCCGGGCGGCGAACGCGAGGACGCCCACGAGAAGCTGGAGCACGAAGGCCGGCAGGACGGTGAAGGCGACGGCCCGGCCCGCGTCCTCCTCGAACACGCCGAGCTGGAAGCAGCCGGCGACGACCGAGGCGATGGCCACGGCGTAGAAGCCGAGGGGCATCGGTGACGCGATCGGCCGGAGGTTGATGCGGGTCATGCTCCGCAGATCGGGTTCGTGGTGCCGGCCGCCGTGGAGGGGCGCCGGGCTGTCGGGGGTGTCCATGGACGGCCTGCCTGCGGGCTCGGAGGGGAAACGGGAGGGACGGGGCACGCGCGCCTGCCGGAACGGCGTGCCCCCGGGGGTGTTCGTCCGCGCGGGTTCCGGTGTTCCGGGCGTCGGCGCGCGGGGCGGTCAGGGCCGGGCGAGGGCGGTGCGGAGGGTGGACACGGCGAGGGCGACGGCGGACCGGGCGGCGTAGGTGTCCCGCAGCGCGTCGAGCATGACGAAGTCGTGGATGATGCCCTGGTAGCGCACGGCGGTCACCGGCACGCCGGCGGCACGCAGCTTGTTCGCGTACGCCTCGCCCTCGTCGCGCAGGACGTCGGCCTCGGCGGTGATGACCAGGGCGGGCGGCAGGCCCGTCAACTGCTCGGTGGTGGCGCGCAGCGGCGAGGCCGTGATCTGGGCGCGCTCGGCCTCGTCGGTCGTGTACTGGTCCCAGAACCACTGCATGCCGTCGCGGCGCAGGAAGTAGCCCTCGGCGAACTGGTGGTAGGAGGCGGTGTCGAAGGACGCGTCGGTGACCGGGTAGAACAGCACCTGCTGGAGCAGCGGGACGCCGCCGCGCTCCTTGGCCATCAGGGTGAGCGCGGCGCTCATGTTGCCGCCGACGGAGTCGCCGGCGACCGCCATGCGGGCGCCGTCCAGGCCCTTCGCCGCGCCGTCGGTCACGACCCAGCGGGCGACGGCCCAGTTCTGCTCGACGGCCACCGGGTAGCGGTGCTCCGGCGACAGGTCGTACTCCGGGAAGACGACGGCGGCGCCGGTCCCGACGGCCAGCTCCCGCACCAGCCGGTCGTGGGTGTGGGCGTTGCCGAACACCCAGCCGGCGCCGTGGATGTAGAGGATGACGGGCAGGTCGCCCCGGACGCCGGCGGGGCGCACGACGCGCGCCCGCACGGTGCCGCTGGAGGCGACGGGGACGGTGACCCACTCCTCGTCGACCTCGGGCTTGTCCACCGGACCGGCCTGGACGTCGTCGACCGCCTTGCGGCCGTCCGCCACGGGGATCTGGAAGAGGTACGGCGGCTGGGCGGTGGCCTCGGCGAAGGCCGCCGCGGCCGGCTCCAGGACAGGGGCGGCAGGGGGGAACTCGTGCATGGCGAAACCCGTTTCATGAGGGGCGGAGGACGTTCGGAGCGCCGCCGCGAGGCGGCACACCGGGACGTTATGTCCCCCGGCGCGGCGGTGGGCGGCGCCCCGTGCACAGGGCTTGCCCGAGGGTGCACCACCTCCCGCCGCCTCTCCTGACGGGCCGTCACCAGCCGCGGTGCAGCGCGACGTGGAGGACGTCCACGGCCTGCGTCCGGGCGGCCCGGCCCGCGTCGCTGTCCCGCAGCGCGTCGAACAGGACGAACCCGTGGATCGTGCCGTGATAGCGCACGGAGACGACGGAGACGCCCGCCGCCCGCAGCTTCGCCGCGTACGCCTCGCCCTCGTCGCGCACCACGTCCGCCTCCGCCGTCAGGACCAGCGCCGGCGGCAGCCCCCGCAGCTCGTCCGGGGTGGCCAGCAGCGGCGACGCGGTGATCTCCCGGCGCCGCGCCGCGTCCGGGACGTAACTCCGCCATAAGCTCCGCATGACGGCGCCGCCGAGGAAGTAGCCCTCGGCGAAGTGCCGGTAGGACGGCGACTCCCCGGTGGCGTCCGTGACGGGGCAGACCAGGACCTGGTGCACGAGGGACACGCCGCCGCGCTCCTTGGCGACCAGCGTCAGGGCGGCGGCCAGATTGGCCCCCGCCGAGACGCCGGCCACGGCGATGCGGCAGCCGTCGAGACGCCAGTCCGCGCCGTGCTCCGCGATCCAGCGGGCCACGGTGTAGCACTGCTCGACGGCCACCGGATAGCGGGCCGCCGGCGGGCGGTCGTACTCGGGCACGACGACCGCCGCGTCCGCCCCCAGCACCAGGTCCTCCAGCAGCCGCTGGTGCGCGGTGGCCGTCGTGTGGGTCCAGCCCAGGCCGTGCAGATAGAGCACCACCGGAAGCAGCCCGTCGCTGCCGGCCGGACGCAGGATCCGCACCCGGATCCGGTCCCCGTCGCAGCCGGGCAGCGCCAGCCACTCCTCCTCGACGTCCGGCGCCGTGTCCGCCTCCCCGAGCAGCGCGGCCGGCGCCTCGCCGGAGGGCACCGGTCCCGCTCCGCCCGGCACGCCCGGACACGCGTGGGCCTCGGCGAAGGCCCGGGCCAGGGGTTCGAGGACCGGCGGCGGTCCAGCGGCATGTTCCACGACACCCTCCCGCGCGTGGGCGCGATCCCGGGACGGACGACAGGTCCCGGGACGGACGGAAGACAACGGACGGATCCTTCGGGCCCGGCCCGCTCCGGGCAGGGGCAGGAGTGACGGCAGTGGCAGCGGCGGCCGGGGCGACGCCCCCAGCCTACGGACCGGCACGGCCCCGGCCGCCCCTCCCCGCCGCCCGGACGTGCCCGTCCGCGCACACCTCTTGTCCCGGGGCGCCGGAGGGCTCCCGCGCAAGCCCGTCACCGCACGTCAAATGACCTAAGTGCGCCCTTCCCGCGCCGCCGAGCATGAGAGGGAACGCACCTGGCCGTTCGCACCCCCTGAGCGGAGAGTTCGCCGGCCGGCCGGGCGTCCGAGAACAAGGAGCACGCGTGGGACACGTTCTTCAGGACACGACGACGGCGGGACGGGAACACGAGGCACCCGGGCCCTGGCAGGACGCCTTCGACGGCCTCGTCGCCCCCCTCCGCCTCGTGATGCGCACCTCCCCGGCCGAGACCCCGGCACCGGTGGTCACCCACCTCGGCTACCTGAGCCTGCTGCGCGTCGCCGCGGGTCCCGCACAGCTGAGCCGCACCCCCCGGCACATCGCCCGCGGCCCGGGCGAGCGGGTCGCCGTCGCCCTCCAGCAGGCGGGGACGGCCTTCCTCACCCAGGACGGGCGGAGCACCGCGCTGGAGCGGGGCGAGGTCGTCCTCCTCGACCCGCGCCGGCCCTTCGCCCTGGACCAGAGGGAACCCTTCCGGATGCTGCTGGCCTCCCTGCCCCGGCAGACCCTGGGCGACCCCGCCGACCACCTGTTCCGCCTCACCGGCGTGGCCGTCCCGGGACGCAGCGGCGTCGCCGCGCTGCTGATCCCGTTCCTCGAACAGCTCTCCCGCGTCGCCGGCCAGGTGACTCCGGCCACCGGCGACCTGCTCGCCGGGAACACCGCCGAGTTCGTCGCCCTCCTCGCCGACGAACTCCTCGGGCGGGACCAGGAGCCGCCAGGCACCACGCGCGCCCGCCTCGTGCCGCGCGTCCGCGACTACATCGACCGGCACCTCGGCGACGCGGACCTGACCCCCGAACGGGTTGCCGAGGCCCACTACATCTCCGTGCGCTACCTCCACCGCCTCTTCGAAGGCGAGGGGACGACAGTGGGGCGGCTCATCCTGCGGCGCCGGGTCGAGGAGTGCGCCAGGGAACTGGCGCGCCGGGAACGCTCCAGCCCGACGGTCGCGGCGGTCGCCCGCCGCTGGGGGTTCCCCAGCCCCGCGCACTTCAGCCGCGCCTTCAAGGGGGTGTACGGCGTGCCGCCGCGCCAGTGGCGACGCGCCGGCGCCCCGGAGCAGGCGCTGTCCGTCCCGGCGCCGGCGCGGGCACCCCAGCGGGCCGCCCTGAACTGACGCACCCCGGGCGTCAGTCATCCGGCCTACGTGTGCGGGGCGGGGCCCGCCGAGGGTGGAGGCACGGACCGTTCGCACACGACACCCGGAGGAGCCCACGGTGCCGTCCCCCGCGCCCTCACGCCACGAAGCGGGCCCGCTCCCGCCACCCCGCCCCGCACGCCGGCCACCGGCCGCGCTCCCCGCCGACGACCCGCAGGCCCGGCCGTCCGTCGGGGCCCCCGGGGACCCGCAGGCCCGGCCGTCCGTCCGGTACGCCGGGGACCCGGGGGCCCCGCCGTACGTCCGGACCGGCGTCGTCGACGGCGACGACCTCGCCGGCGCCCGCACCCTGCCCGTGCGGCGGGCCGGCGAGCCGGAGGCGCGCGAGATCGTGGTCTGCGCCCCCCTCCGCGGCTGCCTCGTCCTCGCCCCCGGACACGGCGGCCCCGTCACGCCGGGGCACCTGCTGCTCGCCGACTCGGCCGCGCCCGTCACCGTGAGCGCGACGGCCGGGTGCGCCGTCGCGGTGCTCCGCGTGCCCCGCGGGCTGGTGCCGTTCCCGGACGACGCCCTGGCCCGGACGACCGGCCGGGCGTACGACGCCACGACGGGCGTCGCCTCGCTGCTCCACCCCCTGCTGCTCGCCCTGGCCACGGCCGGCGAACCCCGGGGAACGGAGGGCACGGAAGCCGGGAGGGGCGGCACGGCGACGCGCCTGCGGAACCAGGCGGCGGACCTGGCCGTCAGCCTGGTGGCCGAGGAGGCCGAGCGGAGCACCCGCCCGGCGGCGGACCGCCTCCCGGAGGCCGACCGCCGGGCGGCGGACGAGATCCGGCGCTGGGTCAACGCCCGGCTCCCGGACCCGCGGCTGCGCGCCGACGTCATCGCCGCGGCGCACCACATGTCCGTGCGCCGGCTGCACAAGCTGTTCACCGGGGAGGACGGCACCCTCGGCCGCTGGATCCAGCAGCGCCGGCTGGAGGAGTGCCGGCGGGAACTGGGCCGCGCCGGCGGTCCGGCGAAGGTGCAGGCCGTGGCCCAGCGGTGGGGCTTCGCCACCGCCGCCCACTTCAGCAGGTGCTTCCGCGCCCGCTACGGGATGGCGCCGAGCGAGTGGCGGGACCGGCGGGCCGAGCACGGCACGGTCTCAGTCCCGCCCGGCCGGGTCGTCGGCCAGGGCCCGGGAGATCCCGGCCCGGGAGGTGACCCCCAGCTTGGGGAAGATCTTGTACAGATGCGCCGCGACGGTACGGGGTGACACCTGCAGCGCCGTGCCGATCTCCTTGTTCGTCAGCCCCCGCGCGGCGAGCTGGGCGATGCGCCGTTCCTGGCCCGTCAGCAGCCCCCGTCCGCCGACCGCCGCCACCGGCGGTCCCGCCGCGGCCAGTTCCTCCTCGCAGCGCTCCGCCCAGGGCTCCGCGCCCAGCCGCCGGAACGCGTCCCGCGCCCGGTGCAGCACGTCGAGCGCCTCCGCGCGCCGGCGCCGGCGCAGCCACGCGCCGTGCGCCAGCCGCAGCCGGGCCATGCCGAACACCCACGTCTCGGCGCCCTCGACGGCGTACGCGGCCCGGTAGCGGGCGTCGGCGTCCTCGTCGGGCGCGGCGACGGCCTCGGCGGCGGCGAGGAGGAAGGCGTGGTGACCGGAGATCTCCGCCATCCGCGCCGCCCGCCCGGCCTCGACGTGCGCGGCAGCCTCCCGCCGGCGGCCCGTGTGCACGGCGGCCACGACGAGGTCGAGGAACGGCAGGTGGAACCACGGCAGCCCGCGCGGCAGCACGCCGGGGGGCATCAGCGGCACCAGCAGCAGATACGCCTCCTCGTACCGGCCGTGCGCCAGCGCCGCCAGGGCCCGCAGATGGACGAGGTGGTCGGTGACGAACCGCATCCGGGCCCCCGACGCCGTCGCCTCGATGACCGCCTCCGCCTCCCGGAGGCCCTGTTCGTCGCCCCGGCCGGCCAGGAAGTGCGCGTGGTAGTGGCGGAACAGCAGGGCGTTGCAGTGGTAGCCGCGGTCGTCGGCGGCCTCCGCCTCCCGCAGGCAGGCGGCGGCGTTCTCCCACCGGCCCCGCAGGTAGTCCTGGTAGAACCGGGCCTTCGCGATCGAGCCCTGGGTGGCGTAGGCGTGCTGGCCGGTGAAGCGGCGCCACAGCGTCTCGTCGGCGGCGTCGACCGCCGACGCGGTCCACAGCAGCAGCCACGCGGCACCCGCCTCCTGCTCCTCGGTCATCTCCTCGGTGAGCAGGGCGAGTTCACGGGCGGCGCCGTGCGCGGTCCGGGGCGGGTCGGACCAGACCGCACGGCACAGCCGGGCCAGCGGGGACACGGCCCCGGCGTGCTTCTCCAGGGCGCGCCGGCCCCGGGGGTCGTCGGTGTAGCAGGTGGCGAGCAGGAGCTTGAAGTAGATCTGCTCCGCCAGCCCCTCGAAGGGCTCCACCCCCGTCCGCGAGAGCAGGTCCAGGGCCTGCGGCAGCAGCGTGAACGACGACTCGAAGTCGATCCGGTGGCTCTGGTCGACGTACACCACCGCGTAGGCGAACAGCGGCGCGAAACCGGCCGGCACCGGCCGCCGCTGCAGCTCCTCCACCAGTTCGGCGGTGTGCGCGAGCCGGCCGCCCCGCGCCGCCATGACGGCGGCCCACGTCAGGCGAGCCGTGTGGGACGCGGCGTCGGCGCTCAGGGTGGCCGCCCGGTCCATCAGCACGGCCCCCTCCGCGTCGCCGCCGCGCCGCGCGATCCGCCGCGCGGCCTCCTCCAGCCGCTCGGCGAGGGAGGCGTCCGGCAGCACCGCGGCCAGCGTCTCGTGCCGCAGCCGGCGGGGATCGTCCGCGTCGAGCCGCCCCGCCAGCACCCGGTGGGCCGCCCGCTCGTCCTCCGGCGAGGCCAGGGAGATCACCGCGCTGCGCACCAGGGGGTGCCGGAAGGCCAGGGCGCCGTCCCCGCCGAGGCGCGCCAGCCCGCTCGCCTCGACGGCGGCGACCGCCGCGGGGCCGACGGGCACGTGCGCGGCGCCCTCGGGCGTCGCGTGAGCGGGCCGGGCGTCCCCGGCCCGTACGGTCACCCGGCCGCCGAGCGCGGCCAGCAGCAGGGCGTGCGCGGCGGCGGGAGGCAACGACCGGATCCGTTCGGCGAACAGGTGCTCCAGCCGGTGCGTCAGGGGCATCCGGCCGGGGACGTCGGGGAGACCGGCACCGTGGTCGTCGCCCGGCAGCGCGGGGAGTTCCAGGAGCGCCAGCGGATTGCCCGCGGCCTCCGACAGCACCCGGCCGGCCGCCGGCGCGGGCAGACCCGGGTGGTGCCGGCGCAACAGCGCCTCGGCGGCGGCGGGTTCCAGCGCGTCCACCCGTACCGGCTCGCCCGTCCACCGGTCGGTGGCCGGGCCGTCCTCGCGCCCCGCGCCGAGGAAGACCACGGGCAGGGCGGCGGCGTGCCGGTGCAGGAAGGCGAAGACCGCGGTGCTGGAGTCGTCCATCCACTGCACGTCGTCCACGACGACCAGCAGCGGCCGTTCGCGCGCGGCCTCGGCGAGCAGGGTCAGGGCCGCGGCACCCAGCGGGGCCGCGCCGGCCGGTGGTTCCGCGCCCAGGCCCAAGGCGCACTCCAGCACCTCCCGGTCCCGCGCGGGGAGGGTCCGGGAGCGCTTCAGCAGCGGCCAGAAGACCTGGTGGAAGCCGCCGAAGGCGAGTTCCGCCTCGGCCGCGGAGCCCACCGCCCCCAGCACGGCGAAGCCGCGCCGCCGTGCCGCGTCCCGGGCCCAGGCCAGCAGGGCCGACTTGCCGATGCCGGCCGGGCCCCGCAGGACGACCGCCGCGCCGCTCCCGCCGGAGAGCGCCGCCTCCAGGACGCCGTCCAGGAAGGCCGTCTCCCGCTCCCGGCCCAGGAGTTCGCCGTCCTCCGCCGCAGCCACCGTCCGTCGCCCCCTATGCCCCCTGCCGCCGGCGGACCCGTGCCCGCTGCCCGCACGTGCCGGCGCCGCGAGGAGGATATCGCTCATGCTCATGTCACGGCTCGGGAAAGCCGGGGGAGCCGCCGTGCCGGCCCCGGGGCGCCGCCCTTGCGGGGGTCAGTGCCTCCCCTCTGTACGCTCTCTGCGGGCGTCAGGGCCTCCCCTCCGCCACGGCGTCCACCGGAGCGTCCGGAGCGCCCGCCGCGTCGTCCAGGAGCTCCGCGAAGCGCCGGCCCAGACGGCCGGCCGCGCGCTCCGGCACGGCGGACGGCCGGAATTCGAGCATCGGGTGGACGACGTCCCCGGCGCGGTCGGTGATCAGGGCGAGATCCGTCTTCGCCGCGTCGTGGAGCCAGGGGAGCACGGTCACCGCGCACCCCTCCAGCCGCAGCCGGGGCTGGACGTCACCGCTCCGGTACGAGAACAGGGGGACGGCGGCTGCGCCCGTCCCGGTTTCCCCGGCCCCGGCCCAGGCGTCGTGCACCCGGCGCAGCGCCTGCCGGAAGGTGAGGTCGCCGGTCAGCGCGACGTCGAGCCGGTGGAATCGGGTGAAGTAGCCGGTCAGCGGGGCGAGTTGCGGATGGTCGCGGCCGGCGACCGGGACGTCCGCCGACACGTGGTGCCGCGTCGACGGGCCGCGCGCCGCCAGCGCGAAGGCCGTCAGCAGCACGGTGAAGAGCGGCACCCGTTCCTGGCGGGCCAGGCGCTCCGCCTCCAGGACCGGTACGGCGGCCGTGCGCAGGCGCCGCCCCGGCCCGCCGGACGGCGGGGGAGGGACCCGGGGGGCCGGCGGGGCAGGGACCCGGGGGGCCGGCGGGGCAGGGACCCGGGGGGCCGGCGGGTGGGGCGCTCGCCCGGCCGCCTGCCAGTGGGCCCAGTCGGCGTACTGGACGTCCAGCGGAGGGAGGAGCGCGTGCGCCCGTTCCGCGTCGGCGTAGTACGCGCCCAGCTCGTCCAGCAGGATCCGCAGCGACCAGCCGTCGGCGGCCAGCAGGTGCACCGCCAGGACGACGAGGTGGTCCTCGGCGGCCCGGCGGACGACCAGCACGCGTCCCAGGGGCCCGTGCGCGAGGTCGAACGGGCGCCCGGCGAACTCCCGCAGCAGGGCGTCCTCGTCGTCAGGCGGCGGTGGCCCCGGTGCGTCGGAGGGCTGCTCGACCACGGTCAGCTCCCACGGCAGCGCGTCGGGCTCTCCGACGCGCTGCCGCCGGACCGTGCCGTCCTCGTCGGCGGGATAGGCGGTACGCAGCGGCTCATGACGGTCCGTCAGTGCGTCCAGGGCCCGCCGCAGCCGGGGGAGGTCGAGGGGGCCGCGCACGCGATGGGCGAGGACGCTCACGTACGCGGAGGGGTCGCCGCCCGCGCCGATCAGGTCCAGCAGCCGCCGCTGCGGCTCCGCCAGCGGAAAGCACAGGGTGTCGTCCGACAGCACGCGTCTACTCCTTCCCCGCCGGCTCCGCCGACCGTGCCGGACCGGCCGGTTGAGCTTCCGCTTCCGCCTGTGCCGGACGGCGTCGGGGGCGCGCCGGGATGGGCTCCAGGGCTGCCGGGCGCGCCAGCGCGGCGGCCGACAGGGCCGTCGGCGCCCTGAGGAACTGCTTCAGGGGAATGTCCAGGCCCAGTTCGGCGCGGGCGAGGAGCGTGAAACGGAGCGCGCCGAGCGAGTCGCCGCCGAGCGCCAGGAAGTCGTCCGCCGGCCGCGTGTCCGGCACCCCCAGGACCCGGCCCATCAGCCGGGCGAGGGCGTCGGCGTGCTGCCCGCGCGCCGGGGTGCCGGACGGCGAAGGAAGCGGGCCGCCCGCCCGAGCCGGCCCGCCGCCGGGACCCGACGGGGAGGGCTCCACGGACCCGGCCGCACGCGGAGCCCAGCACGGAAGCTCGTCCAGCACCGTGTGCGGGCGGTCGACGACCGCGCGCAGGACGGCCTCGTAGCAGTCCATCAGGGCGCGCACCGCGTCGTCGTCGAGCCGCGAGGTGGCGTACTGCCACGTCAGGGTGAGGCCGGCCGGACGGTCAGCCGGGAGGACCGGGCCCCGGGACCGGGGGACGCGCAGCAGGCCGTCCGGGCCGACCCCGCTGCGGTCCGGCCGCACCTCGTGGTGGGGGAATCCGGTCACGCCGAGGTCGAACTTGGCCGCGCCCAGCGGAAGTCCTTCGCGGACGGTGATGTCGAGGGGGCACTCGGGGAGGGCGGCGAGGGGGGTGTCGTGGAAGCTGAAGACGGTCTGCACGAGCCGGTTCCTGTCGTCCTCGCCGGCGGCGCGCCGCGGGTGCGGGGCGATCACCTCCTCGAAGGGCAGTTCCTGGTGCTCGTACGCGTCGAGGCAGGTCGCGCGCACCTCCGCGAGGAACGCGGAGAAGGGGAGCCCGGGACGCGGCCTCCCGCGCAGCACCACGGTGTTCACGAACATGCCGACGGCTCCGGCGGTGCCGGGGCGGCGCCGGTTCGCCATGCCCGAGCCGACGAGCACGTCCCGCGCGCCGGTCGCCCGGTGCAGGACGGCGAGGTACGCGGCGAACGCGACCATGAAGTCGGTGGCGCCGTGCGCGCGCCCCAACGCCCGTACACCATCCATCAGTTCCGCGTCCAGGTGGAGGCGCTGCTCCGCGCCCTCGGTGCCGGAGGCGGAGCCGGACGCCGTCCGCGGGGGCAGCGGCAGGGGCGGCGGCGGTGCGTCCAGCGCGGTGCGCCAGTACGCCCGCTGGCGTGCGGCCCCGGGCCCGGCGGCCCAGTGGCGTTCGGCGGCCGTCAGCGCCCCGTAGCCGGGAGCGGCGGGGCGGGCGGCGACGCGACCGTGGCGGACGTGTTCCGCGTAGCCCCGCACCAGGTCAGCGAGGAGCAGCCGCGCCGAGTGCCCGTCGTGGACGGCGTGGTGCTCGGTCTGCACGAGGACGTGCTCCTCGTCCGCCGTCCGCAGCAGGTGCCAGCGGATCAGGGGGCCCGCCGCCAGGTCGAACGGCCGACGGGCCTCGGCGAGCGCGGCCTCGGACGCCGCCCGTCCGGCGTCCGGGGCGTCGCGCAGATCGCTGTACGCCATCACCGCGCGGGCCCCGCGGTCGACCACGTAACGGGGGGTGCCGTCGTGGACGGGGAGCCGGCAGCGCAGGACCTCGTGCCGGCCCACCAGAGCCTGCAGGGCGGCGCGGAGGGAAGGTGCGCGCAGGGGGCCGCGGAGCCGGGCCACGGAGGCCGCGTGATAGGCGGGCGTACCGCCGGACAGGTGCTCCGCCAGCCACACGCGCTGCTGGGCGGCGGAGCAGGGCGGCAGTGCCGCGCTCTCGCCGGCAGCCGGCCGGGGGAGCGGCGGGGCGTCCTCCCCGGCGGGGGCGTCCTCCTCGGCGGGGACGGCCATCGCGGCGAGGGCGGCGATCCCGGTCCCTTCGAGGACGGCCCGCAGCGGCACGGCCAGCCCCGCCTCCGCCCGGACGCGTGCGGTGAACGCCATGGCCTGGAGCGAGCCGCCGCCGTGCGCGGTGAAGGAGTCGCCGGCTCCCAGGGCTCCGGTGCCGAGGACCTCGCCCGCGATCCGGGACAGCAGGGCGGCCGGTCCCGACGCCGGCGCCGCGGACGCGGCGTCCCGGCCCGGCGGCGGCAGCAGACTCCGGTCGACCTTGCCGGACGCCGTCAGCGGCCACGCGTCCAGGACCGTCACCGCGGCCGGCACGAGATGGGCCGGGAGCGCGTCCCGCAACTCGGCCCGCAGGTCACGGGCGTCCCGCGGCCGGGCCGCGGCGTCCTTCAGCCGCACGTAGCCCAGCAGCCTCCGCCCCTCCACCCCCTCGTCCGCCACGACCACCGCGTCCCGGACCCCCGGCAGGCGCACGAGTGCCGCCTCGACCTGCGCCGGGTCGACGCGGTACCCGTTCACCTTCGTCTGCGCGTCCAGGCGTCCGGCGAACTCCAGTGCGCCGTCGGGCCGGAGCCGGCCCCGGTCCCCCGTCCGGTAGATCAGCCCCAGCACCGTGCCCGTGGGATCCTCGACCAGCCGGCGCGCCGTCTCCTCCGGATCACCGACGTAGCCGGGCGTGAGACCCCAGCCGCCGATGCATATCTCGCCGAACGCGCCGTCGGGCACGGGCCGCAGGGCGTCGTCCAGGAGCAGGATCGTCCGGCCGGGCACGGGACGGCCGACGGGCACGGTGCCGGACGGCGGTGCCGCGGGGTCGACCGTGTGCAGGGTCGCGCAGACGGTCGCCTCGGTCGGCCCGTACCCGTTGACGAACTGGACGTGCCCGGCCCACCGCCGGGCGGTCTCCGGCAGGCAGACGTCCCCCGCGCTCAGCAGCACCCTGAGCCCGGGGAAGTCCGCGGGCCGCAGGGTGCGGGCGAGGACCGCCGGCACCGTCGCGTGCGTGGTGCCGGTCTCGGCGGCCACGGCGTGCAGCGGGCGGCCCAGCCGTTCCCCGTCGAGCACTTCGAGGTGCCCGCCGTGGCCGAGCGCGAGGAGCAGGTCGAAGACCCACCCGTCGAACAGCGGAGTGAACACCTGCAGGACCACGCTGCCCGGTCCGAGTCCCGCGATCGCGTGCCGCTGCGCCGCCACCAGGTGGGGCAGTCCGCCGTGGGTGACCGGCACGAGCTTGGGACGCCCGGTGCTGCCCGACGTCCGGATGAGGTACGCCCAGCTGCCCGGCTCCGGCGCCCCGCCCTCCGGCCGCCCCTGCGAGGGGACGACGGGCGGCCGGGCCGCGTCGAGGCGGGCCAGGTCGAGCACCGGAACCGGCAGGCCGGAGACGGTGGTTGCCGCGTCCTCGGCGCGGGTGAGGCACAGCACGGCCCCGGCCTGCCGGAGACCGTCGGCCGTCCACGCCGTGCCGTGGGCCGGATCCAGGGGCAGGTAGGCCGCCCCGGCGTGCCAGACCGCCAGGACGGTCTCCGCGAAGTCCGCGCCCCGGGGCAGCAGGATGCCCACCACGTCACCGGGCCCGATGCCCCGCGCGCGCAGCCGGGCGGAGCGCCGCCGCACGCGCTCGGCCAGTTCCCCGTACGTCACGGTGCGCCGGCTGTCGCCCAGGGCCGGCGCGTGCGGCGTCCGCGCGGCGAAGTGGGCGATCGCCGCCCACGGTTCCGCCGGGGGATCCCCGGCCGGCGGAGCGGTCGCCCGAGGGGTGTACGGGGCGGGGGAGGGCCGTTCGGCCGGCACCGCGGTGCCGGCCGGGGTCTCGTCAAGCATGGGCGTGTCGTGTCCTGTCCGGAAGGGGACGGTCGCCCGGCGCACGGCGGAGCCGGGGCCGGTGGCCGACCGGCCCGTGGTGGCGGGCGCGCGGGGACGGACCCGTCCGGGAGCCCGCGCGCCGGACGCAGGGTAACCAGCCCCTCCGCTCCCCGCCCGACCGCCCCCGTGAGGGGCCGTCAGGAAGCCGCGGCCGACCCGTCGTAGCGGATGAGGACCGGGCGTCCGGTGACGCGCAGCGGGTGCAGGGGGAACTGGCCCGGACCGACAGAACCGGGAGGTGCGGAAGCCACTGCCTGTGGCTTCCGCACCTCCCGGCGTACCCGTCGGCCGGGCCGGATCCGTCAACCTCCCGGTGACGACGGGGGTTTCAGCGGGTCGTGGCCCAGGTTCATGAGGGAGTGGCGCCAGTTGCCGTCGCCGGCCGTGGGGGCCAGGTCGGGCGGGCGCTGGGAGCGGACGGTGTCGATGACCTTCCGCATCACCTCCGCGTCGGCCTCGGTGAGGTCGCCGAAGCGCTTCGCGAGGATGGCGAGCACCTGGCGGCCGGTCTCGTGGCCGGCGTGCGGCGGGGGCTGCTCGGTGTCCTCGCCGGCCGCCTGGGTGCGCAGCCAGTCCGCCAGTTCGCGGGACGTCATGTTCACGACGGCATGGAACTCGTTCCACGTCTCTTCGGTCACCGCCGATGTCATGGGACCGCCTCCTCCGGCCCTCTCACGCCGCCCGCCGGCCGAGGGCGCGCGCCACGTCGGCGGGCGACTCGAACCGGGCGTCCTCGGGCAGCCCGCGCACCGCGTCCACCAGGTCGCCCGGGGCGTGTTCCTCCTCCAGGGCGGTGAGCAGCGTCCGCGCGTCGGTGGGGAAGGACGCGCGCGGGAGGTGGCGGCCCACCTCGGCCTCCAGGCTGCCCGACGGCGCCGCCGCCGCCGGGTCGTCGTCGGCGGGCGGTTCGGGATCGTGGAAGTCCTCCGCGTGGGTCGGCTGCCCCGACTTCAGGTAGCCCTGGAGCTCGTGCTTCATCTCGTCGTCCCGGCGGGGTCCCACCGGGTTGCTGCCGCGCTGCATGGTCATCGCGCCTTTCCTCGGTCAGTGGGCCGCTGCCCGTTCCTCGCTGCTCATCGGCCACCGAAGCAGCGCCCCGATCCCGCCGGCCGGCGCGCCCTCCGCGCCGTCACCCGGCAGGACGACCGCTTCCCCGCCGGCCGCGGCGGTGCTGAGGAGCAGCGCGTCGTCCGCGCGGGCGGAGCGCGGGTGCTCCGCGCCCAGCAGGCTCGCCTCGGAGCGGCGCACGGCCATCTGGTCGGGTTCGTCCCCCACCCACACCTCGCGGTTCAGGTCCGGGCCCGTGCCCCGGAGCAGCAGGGTGTCGATGCGGTGCTCCTGCGCGGCCTCCACGACGGCCGGGACGCCCTCGACGGCGGCGTCGGGGCGGCCGGAGGCATTGCGGCCGGCCCGGAAGCGGTCGAGCACGGCCTCGGTGCGCCGGGCCACGTGGTCCATGCGGGCCGCCCGGACGTCGGCCATCAGGCCGTCGCTGTCCGCGCCCGCCGCCCGGCCGCCGTGCTCGCTGATCGTCGTCGCCTCGCGCAGGGCGGGCGGCAGGGCGTCCCGGACGGCGTGGCACTCCCGCGCCCCGCCCGCCAGCACGACCAGCTCGGCGCCGGTCGAGCCGCAGGCGGCGGCGATCTCCTGGGCGACGAGCGCCGCGTTCTCCTCCCAGGTGTTCTCGACGGACGCGTCGAAGTGCTTCACCGACCAGTCGCCCGCCGAGGCGCGGCGCAGCGGCCAGTCGCGGCCCTCGACCTCGCCGACGTCCGTGCCGCGGCCGACGTCGTGCAGTTCGAGGTCGGCGCCCGACCGGTCGACACGGGCGACGAGGCACGGCGGCTCCTGCCCGGCCAGTTCGAGCAGGGGGGAGAGGTGCGGCAGGTCGGACCAGGTGACGTCCGCCCGCCCGGGGGCGTGCGTCAGCGGACACTCCAGGACGACGCGGCCCTCCGAGGCGAAGAGCGCCATGGCGCGGGGTTCGGCGTCCGGCGACGAGCGCTCCAGCGCCGCCCGTACCGCCCTCACCGTCGCCCCGTCCGCGCCCTGGTCGACGAGCGACGCGCACACCTCCCGCCAGGACAGCTCCCGGCGGGCCGCGCTCGCCTCGTCGGCCGGGCCGGTCGTGGCGTACACACTGGCCCAGGGGCCTTTCCCCAGGGTCAGGGGTTCCAGGAAGTCCAGCTTCACGATGATCGCTCCTCGCACTCGAAAGGGGCCACGGCCCCGGCCCGGCCGGTGCCGCGGGTCAGTCGCCCTGCTCCGGCCGCTCGCCCTTCGGTCCCCGGCCGCGCTCGGTCCGCGGGCCGCTGCTCCGCCACCGGGGGTCCCGCTGCAGGGACTCGTTGGCCTCGTCGTTCGCCTTCGCGTCCGGTGTGCCCGCGTCCTCGGCGTCCTTGCGCGCCCTCGCGCGCCGGGTGTCGTACTTCTTGCTTCCCGGTTCGGGCATCACGGGTCACCCCCGTCGGCTCGTCCTCGCATGCTGTCGCCTGGCGCGTGCCCTTCACCCCGAGGGGCAAACAGGGGCGTCCGTGACTTTTTGCCGGGCCTGGGGCGGGGGCGCCGAGCGGGCTCAGGACGGGGGTCCGGGCGGGATGCGTCCTGACTCCGTGCGGGCCGGCCGGGCGGCCCGCACGGGAGGGGGCGCGCGAGGGGCCGTATTCGGCGTACGCGCGTTCGGCTAATCTGGCTGTGCCGGGTGGGCCCGGCCCGGTGCGCCAGGCTGGGACGCCGGTGCCGCCTCGACGGAGGCGGGTCGGAACGGGCGGAGGCGGAGCGGACGTGAAGGACCGAGACCGGGCGGGCGCCCGACGCGGCCCCGCCGCGACAGGACGCGTGGACCGGACCGCCCGGCCCGCGGGCCCGCTCGCCGCGAACCGGACGGGCCGCCGTGGATAAGATCGCGCTCACCGCCGCCGGCCTGTACGTCATCGTGCTCCTCCGGGCCGGCGGGACCTTCGCCCTCGGCTGGCTGGCCGGTGCCGGCGCCCGCCGCAGCAGGTTCGCCGCACGGATCTCCACCGCCCGCTTCCAGCGCGCCGAGCGGGCCATCCAGCGCTGGGGCGCTCCGGTGGTCGCCGTCTCCTTCCTGACCGTCGGCTTCCAGACCGCCGCCAACTTCCTCGCGGGCAGCATGCGCATGCCACTGCCGCGCTACCTCCCCGCGCTGTTCGTCGGAGGAGCGGCCTGGGCGCTGGTGTACGCGACCCTGGGGCTCGGCGTGTTCGCGGCGCTGGCGCGGCTCTTCGCCGAGCACACGGCGCTCGGGATGGCCGGGGTGGCGGTCCTGCTGCTCGCGGCGGCCGGCGCGGTGGTGTACCGGAGGCGGAGGGCGGCGCGGGCGCCCCGCGACGCCGAGTCCGCCGAGTAGACGTCCGTCCCCGGCGTAGCCGCCCGTGCCCGGAGGAGCCGCCCGTCCTCGCCGCACCGACCTCTTTCCGTCACTTCCGTGGCTCAAAAACCCTGCCTCGCAAGGGGGTTGCGGGGGTGCGAGGGGGCGCGCGGGGGTGCGGCAGGTCTCGACATGGTCACAAGCGGGGGAGGGGACACAGGAACCGTTAGGCGTGCCTTACCTAAGTTGTATGGTGGCGCGGTCGGTTCCGGCGATGGGAGGGAAGGGGGTGTCCCATGAGTGATGTCCGCCTCGTGGCGAGCGACCTGGACGTCGGGCATGGCGGGCGCACCGTACTGAAGCGGGTGGGCCTGTCCTTACGGAGCGGTGAGATCACCGTCCTCGTCGGGCCCAACGGGTGCGGGAAGTCCACCCTGTTGCGCACCGTGGCCGGTCTGCTCCCGCCCCTCGGCGGCGAGGTCCGCGTCGACGGCGAACCGCTCGGCTCCCTCGGCCGCCGCGCGCTCTCCCAGCGCCTGGCCTTCCTTCCCCAATCCTCCCAGGCACCCGCCGGGGTGACGGTCCGTGAGCTCGTGCGCCACGGCCGGTACGCCCACCGCGGCGCCCTCGCCCGGCACACCGCCGAGGACACCGAGGCGATCGACTGGGCCCTCGACGTCACCGACGCCCGCCCCCTCGTCGACCGGCGGCTCGACGAACTCTCCGGCGGCGAGCGCCAGCGCGCCTGGCTCGCCATGGTGCTGGCGCAGCGCGCGGACATCCTGCTGCTCGACGAGCCCACCACGTACCTCGACATGCGGCACCAGTTCGACGTGCTCGACGTGGTGCGCCGGCTGGCCCGCGAGTACGGCATCGCCTGCGGCGTGGTCCTGCACGACCTGATGCAGGCGGCGGCCTACGCCGACGAGGTCGTCGTGGTCGCCGACGGCGGCGTCGCCGCCGCCGGCGCCCCGGACGCCGTCATCACCCCCGAGGTCATCGAACGGGCCTTCGGGCTGCGCGTCCACGTCGTCCGCGACCCCGCGACCGGACACCTCGCCTGCTTCCCCCGGCGGACCGAAGCGGCCCCGGCCACGCCCTGAACCACCGCGGCGCCGGGACGCGCCGGACCGTCGCGCCCCGGCGGCCCGGCGAGCCCCGGCGTACGTCCGTGGGCGCGGGCGTCACCCCGTAAGCCCCATCCGCCCTCCCGCCCTCCCGCACCTCCCGCACACACGGAAGAGAGACACCATGCAGAGAATGCTGCGCGCCCTCGTCACGGGCGGCGCCGCCCTCGCCCTCGCGCTCACCGCCGCCGGCTGCGGATCCGGCACCGTCGGCGAGTCGAACAACGGTTCCTCGGGCGGGAAGGCGACCGGCGAGACCGCCGCCACCGGCGCGATCACCGTCGACACCGCCCAGGGCAAGGTCTCGCTGGACAAGCCCGCCGCGAAGGTCGTCACCCTGGAGTGGACGTACGCCGAGGAGCTCGTCGCCCTGGGCGTCGCCCCGGTCGGCAACGCCGACAACAAGGGCTACGCCACCTGGATCACCGCCAAGGGCGCCGCTCTGCCCGCCGAGGTCACGGACGTCGGCAACCGCAACGAGCCCAGCCTGGAGAAGATCAAGGCGCTCCAGCCCGACCTGATCGTCGTCGACAACGACCGCTCCAAGGCCAACCTCAAGCAGCTCCAGGCCATCGCCCCCGTCCTGTCGTTCACGTACACCACCAAGCCCCAGCTGGCCACGATGAAGAAGAACTTCACCGAACTGGCCAAGGCCGTCGGCAAGGAGTCGAAGGCCGCCGAGGTGAACGCCCAGATCGACACCAAGGCCGCCGACCTCAAGGCCCGCCTGGACAAGGCCGGCAAGGGCGGCCTCAAGTACGCCCTCGCGCAGGGCTTCACCGCCAACGGCGCCGCCTCCATCCGGATGCTCGGCGACGACGCCATCTCCGCGCAGGTGCTCGCCCTGGCCGGCCTGAAGAACGGCTGGAAGGGCCAGGCCGACGCCTGGGGCCTCACCACCGTCGGCGTCGAGGGCCTCACCCAGGTGGAGAAGGACACCACCTTCCTGTACGTCGCGGCCGACAACGACAACCCGTTCACCGGCGATCTCGCCGGCAACGCGGTGTGGAAGGGCCTGGAGTTCGTCAAGGGCGACAAGGCGCTGCCGCTCGACCCGGGCACCTGGCTCTTCGGCGGACCGCTCTCCGCCCAGCACGTCCTGGACGAGACCGGCAAGGCCCTGAAGGTCTGATGGTCGCGGAAGGACTGAAGGCCGCCCCGGCCGGTCCGCTCGGCCGCCGCCCACGGGCCCTGCTCGTGGGCGGCGGCCTGTCCCTCGCCCTGGCCGCGGTCGCGGTCGTCCACCTCGGCCTCGGGGCGTCCGGGGTCGGACTCGGCGACATCCTGGACCTGCTCCTCGGCCACGGCGAGGCCCGCACCGAGGACGTCCTCCTCGGCAGCCGCCTGCCGCGCACCCTGACCGGACTCGTCGTCGGCGTCGCCCTCGGCGTCTCCGGCGCGCTCGTCCAGGGCGCGACCCGCAACCCGCTCGCCGCCCCCGACACGCTCGGCGTCAACGCCGGCGCGTACTTCGCCGTGGTCCTCGTGGCCTACACCGGCGTCGGCCTGGGCCCGCTGCCCGCCGGCGGCGCCGCCTTCCTCGGCGGACTCCTCGCCGTCGGCCTGGTCTACCTGCTGACCAGCGGCGGACTGCTGACGCCCGGCCGGGTGCTGCTCGCCGGCGCGACGGTCGCCCTGGCCGCCACCTCCGCCGCCGAGTTCCTCCAGATGCTCGACGTGCAGGCCACCCGGGGCCTCTTCTTCTGGGGCAACGGCACCCTGCTCCAGTCCGGTCTCGACCGGCCGCTCGTCCTCGGCGCCGTCGTCGCCGCCGGCGTGCTGGCCGCGCCGCTCCTGGCCCGGCCGCTGGACCTGCTGGCGCTCGGCGACGAGACCGCCCAGGCCATGGGCGTACGCGTCGAACGGATCCGGCCCGCCGCCTTCCTGCTGGCCGTGCTGCTGTCCGCCGCCGCCGTCTCCCTCGCCGGCCCGATCGGCTTCGTCGGCCTGATAGGCCCGGTCGTCGCCCGGCAGCTCGGCATGCGCGCCCACGCCGCGCTCATCCCGACGGCGGCCCTGCTCTCCGCCGCGCTGGTGCTCGGCGCCGACGCCGCCGCCCAGGTCATCGTCACCCCCTCCGCCACCCAGCCCGCCGAGATCCCGGTCGGCGTGGTCACCGCCCTCATCGGCGGCCCGGTCTTCATGCTGCTGGCCCGGCGGGTCAGCACCGGCGACGCCGACACCGGCGCGGCCGTCGTCGTCTCCGACCGGCGCCGCGCGCCCGGCTACGCCGTCGCGCTCGGCGGCGGCCTGCTGGTGCTGGCCGCCGCGATGGCGCTGTCGCTGCGGGTGGGGGACGTGCACATCGGCTGGGGCCAGCTCGGCGCCTGGGTGACCGGCTCCGCCGAGCAGATCACCGAGGCCGTGGTCTCCTTCCGACTGCCGCGGGTGCTGGTGGCCGCCGTCGCCGGAGCCTGCCTCGCGGTCGCCGGCGCGGCCGTCCAGGCGGTGGTCCGCAACCCGCTGGCCGAGCCGGGCCTCGTGGGCGTGACCGGCGGGGCCTCGCTCGGCGCCGTCACCGTCATCCTGCTCGTCCCGGCGGCGCCGCTCGCCGCGCTCCCCGCGGCGGCCGCCCTCGGCGGCGTCCTGATGCTGGCGCTCGTCGTCCTCGTCGCCCGGGGCACCCGAGCCGGAGGCCGCAGCGGCATCGACCCCACCCGGGTCGTGCTCGTCGGCATCGGCGCCGCCGCCACCGCCATGGCGCTCGTCAACATCATGGTGGTGGGCGCCCAGATGAACATCGGGGCCGCGCTCGGCTGGCTCGCCGGCAGCACCTACGGCCGGGGCTTCGACGCCCTCGGCTGGCTCGCCGCGCCCGCCGCGGCCGCGGTGCTGCTGGTGGTCGCGGCCCGGCCGGTCAACCTGCTCGCGCTCGGCGAGGAACTGCCGCGCGCCCTGGGACTCGACCTCGGGCGCGCCCGGCTGCTCGTGCTCGGCGCGGGCGCGGTGCTGGCGGCGGGCACGGCGGCGGCCGTCGGCGCGGTCGGCTTCGTCGGGCTGGTCGCCCCGCACCTGGCCCGCCGGATCGTCGGCAACGGCATCGCGCGCATGGTGCCGATGGCGGCCGTCCTCGGCGCCGTCCTGGTCGTCTCCGCCGACGCCCTCGGCCGCTGGCTGCTGGCGCCGACGGAGATCCCGGTCGGCATCGTGACGGCCCTGCTGGGCGCCCCGTACCTGGTCTGGCTGCTGCGCCGGACCCGGGAGGTGTGACAGACCCCGGGGCAGGGCCCGGGAGGTGTGACACAGGCCGGGGGGAGGTCGTCACATACCCAGGACGTGCCAGACCCGCCCCGCCCGCGGGCCGCCCGTGCCTCAGGAGGCGCGGGCGGCCCGGGCGCGGGGGCGCCGGGGCGCGGTTCCGGCCGGCTCCGGGACGGGCCGGAGGGTACGGGCCGCGGCCACGCCGGCGAGGCACACCAGCGCGGCGGCCAGGCAGACGGCGGTGAAGGCGCCGGAGAAGGCCGCCGCCGCAGGCTCCCGCAGCGCGGGCGCGAGGAGCTCGAACCGGCCGGTCTCGACGGCCTCCCGCACCGGCGCGGCGGCCGTGGGCCCGGTCACCGGGCCGCTGTCCAGCCGGGCGGCGAATACGGCCCCGAAGACGGCCACGCCGGTCGCGGTGCCCAGCGGGTAGCAGGCGTTCGTCAGCCCGGAGGCCATCCCCGCCCGGTCCGCCGGCACGGTGCCCACGGCCACCCCCATCAGCGGCGGGAAGATCACCGCACCGCCCGCGCCCAGCAGCAGCAGGCCGGTGACCAGCACCGCCTGGCCGGCTCCCGCGCCCGCCAGCGCGAGGACCAGCAGCCCGAGGCCCTGCGCGGCGAAGCCCGCGGCCACCAGGACGTGCGCGGGGAAGCGCTTCTGCAGCCGGTTCACGAACATGCCGGCGAGCAGCAGCCCGCCGGTCAGCGGCAGCAGGAGCAGCCCGGTCCGGAGCGGGGAGTACGCGTACGTGCTCTGCAGCCACAGGGTAAGGAAGGCCAGCATGCCCAGGCTGGACAGCCGGGCGAGGAAGCCGAGCACGGCCGCGCCCGCGAAGGCGCGGATCCGCAGCAGCGCCATGTCGATCAGCCCGCCGCCGCGCCGCTGGACCGCCACCAGCGCCGCCGCGAGCAGCACGCCGGCCGCCGCCGAGCCCAGCACCTGCGGCGCCGTCCAGCCCGCCTCCGGGCCGGTGACCAGCGGATAGTGCAGGGCGAGGAGGGCGCCGACGGCGAGCAGCGCGCCCGGCAGGTCGAGGCGTCCGCGGCCGTCGGCGGGCGCGGCGGCCCCGGGCATCCGGCGCAGCGACCCGGCCACCACCAGCAGGCCGAGGGGCACGTTGACCAGGAAGATCCACCGCCAGCCGAGGGCGGTGACGAGGAGGCCGCCGACGATCGGTCCGAGCGCGCCGGCGGCCGAGGCGACGAGGGCGTACGAGGCGATCGCGGCCTGTCGGCGGGCGCCGTCGTAGGCGGCGGCGATCAGGGCGAGGGTCGGCGCGAAGACCATGGCGCCGCCCAGTCCCTGGGCGGCGCGGGCGGCGATGAGGGAGCCGGCGTCGGGGGCGAGGCCGCAGGCGGCGGAGGCGAGCGTGAAGAGGGCCATTCCGGCCGTGAAGACGGCGCGGCGGCCCAGCCGGTCGGAGAGGGCGCCGGCGGTCAGCAGCAGCGCGCCGAAGGCCAGCGAGTACGCGGACACCGTCCACTGCACCCGGTCCAGGCCGGTCTCCAGGTCGCGGGCGACGTCGGAGAGGGCCACGTTCACGACGGTCACGTCCAGCGTCATCATCACGCCGCCGGCGCTGACGAGCGCGAACGTCCATCGGGGGTCGTGCCGTCGGGTGGGCACCGGTGAACACCTCCGGGGGCGGTCGGGGCGAGCCGTTCCCGGAGGGCGGTGATCGTCACCTGGGGCGGCAACTCGCCTGCTGTGGCTGAAAGTTGAGCTTGCCCATTAGGTAAGGCTTACCTAATGTATCGGCCGTTTGGGCGTCCAGTCGCCCGAACGGACCGAATCCAGACAGACCCCGGAGCCGCCCGATGACCGACGCCGCCGACCACCCCGTGCCCGCGCTGCCCGACGTGTCCCCGGCCGCCTGGCGGGAGGCCAACCGGCGCCTGCTCGCCAAGGCGATCGGCGAGTGGTGTTTCGAAGACATGCTGAAGGCGCAGGACGCCGGCGACGGGGAGTACCGCGTCGACCTCGCGAGCGGCACCACCTACGCCTTCCAGGCCCGGCCCGGCGCCTTCGGCTGGCTGCGGGTCGACCCGGACTCGATCACCCGCACCGCCACCAGCATGCTCGGCAACTCCATCGCCCAGCCGGCCTGGGACGCCCTCCAGTTCCTGATGGAGGCCGCCACCACCCTGGACAGCGACCCCTCCACCCTCGCCACCTACTTCACCGAGCTCTCCGCCACCCTCGCCGTCGACGCCGCCCGCCTCACCCACGGCGGTGAGACCGCCGCCGAACTGCGGGACCTCGGCCACACCGAGCTGGAGTGCCGCATGACCGGGCACAACCTGCTCGTCGCCAACAAGGGCCGGATCGGCTTCTCCGCCACCGACGTCCGCGCCTACGCCCCCGAGTCCGGGCAGCCGCTCCGTCTCCTGTGGATCGCCGTCCACCGCGGCCTCGCCGAATTCCGCGGCACCTCGGAACTGTCCGAAAAAAGCGTCCTCGAAGGCGAGCTGGACGAGGAGACCCGCACCCGCTTCACGGCCGTCCTGGCCGAGGCCGGCGTCGACCCCCAGGGCTACGTCTGGATGCCCGTGCACCCCTGGCAGTGGGACCACGCCGTGCAGACCCTGCACGCCGCCGACGTGGCCCAGCGCCGGATCATCCCGCTGGGCGAGAGCCCCGACGCGTACCTGCCCGGCCAGTCCATCCGGACGATGGCCAACGTCACCACCCCCGACCGGTACGACGTCAAACTCCCGCTGAAGATCCTCAACACCCTGGTGTGGCGCGGCATCCCGCCCCACTGCACCATGGGCGCCCCCGTCGTCACCGAGTGGCTGCGCGGCCTCGTCGAGCGCGACCCGTTCCTGACCGACGAGTGCCGGACCGTCTTCCTCGGCGAAGTCGCCTCCGTGACGGTCCGCCACCCCTACCTCTCCACCCTCGACCAGACCCCCTACCAGCACCTGGAGACCCTCGGCTGCATCTGGCGCGACTCCGTCACGGCCCGCCGGGACCCCGGCGAGCGGGTCCGCACCTTCGCCTCGCTGCTGCACGTCGACAGCGCCGGCACCGCCTTCGCCGCCGAACTCGTCCGCGCCTCCGGCCTCGACCCCGAGGAGTGGCTGCGCCGCCTCTTCGACACCCTCCTCGTGCCGGTCATGCACGTGCTCTACCGGTACGGCGTCACCTTCAACCCGCACGGCCAGAACACCCTCATCGGCTACGACGAGCACGACGTCCCGGTCCGGCTCTACCTCAAGGACTTCGTCGACGACGTCTGCGTCTCCTTCACCGACGTCCCCGAACGCGGCCCCGAACCCGACGGCCACGACCACGTGCTGCCCCGCAAGCACCCGTCGATCATCAAACAGCACGTCGTCGACCAGGTGTTCGTCGGCCACTTCCGCTACCTCGCACCGCTCTGCGCCGACCAGCTCGGCGTCCCCGAGAAGACCTTCTGGCGGCTGGTCCGGCAGACGATCCTCGACTTCCAGCGGCGCTTCCCCGAGCTGGCGGAACGATTCGCCGAGTACGACCTGCTCACGCCGGAGATCCCCCGCTACGGCCTCAACCGCGACCGGATCGTCGTCACCCGGTACGGCGACCGGGCCCTGCGCCACGCGCTGTTCCCGAACGGCACCCACCCCAACCCGCTCGCCGAAGGCTGAGGAGCACCGGCCGTGACCCCGCTGACCCGCACCCAGCCCGCACGGACCACCCCGCAGCCGCCGCTCCTCGCCGGCTCCCGCACCGGCCTCGCCGACGTCCTGGCCCGCCTCGAAGGCGCCGTCGACGCCGCCGCCAAGGCCTGCCGCCCCCTCGGCCCGCTCCCCGCCGGCACCCCCGCCGACGTGCTGGCCGCCGCCGCGCACGCCCTCGGCCCCGCCGAACTCCCCGCCGAAGGACTCGGCGCCGACGCCGCCCTCGGCCTGCTCGCCACCGTCCTCACCGAACACGGCATCGACCTCTCCCACCCCCGCGCCGCCGCCCACCTCCAGCCCCCCGCGCTCGCCGTCGCCGTCGCCGCCGACGTCCTCGCGAGCGCCGGCAACGCCTCCCTCGACACCTACGACTCCGGCCCCTCCGCCCTCGCCGTCGAACGCTGGCTCATCGGCGCCCTGGCCGGCCTCGCCGGGCTCGGCGAGCGCGCCGACGGCGTCCTCACCCCGGGCGGCTCCCTCTCCAACCTGATGGGCCTGCTCCTCGCCCGCGACGCCGCCGCCCACCGGCGCGGCATCGACGCCCGCGAGCACGGCGTCGCCGCCCTGCCGGGACCCGTCGTCTTCTGCTCCGAACTCGCCCACTTCTCCACCCACCGCGCCTGCGCCGCCCTCGGCCTCGGCGAGGCCGCCGTCCACCCCGTCCCCGTCGACGAACGCCGCCGCATGCGCCCCGACGCGCTGCGCGCCGCCCTCGACGCGCTCGGCCCCGACCGCACCCCCGTCGCCGTCGTCGCCACCGCAGGCACCACCGACTTCGGCTCCGTCGACCCCCTCCCGCAGATCGCCGAGATCGCCGCGGGACACGGCATGTGGACGCACGTCGACGCCGCCTACGGCTTCGGCGCCCTCTTCTCCGACCGGCTCGCCGGCCGCCTCGCCGGCCTGGAACTCGCCGACTCCATCACCCTCGACCTGCACAAGATCGGCTGGCAGCCCGCCGCCGCGAGCGTGCTGCTCGTCTCCGACACCACCGCCTTCACCGCCCTCGACCGGCACGTCGCCTACCTCAACCCCGCCGACGACTCCGAGGCCGGCTACGACGGCCTCCTCGGCCGCAGCCTCCAGACCACCCGGCGCCCCGACGCCGTCAAGGCCGCCGCCACCCTCCTCACGTACGGCCGCACCGGTCTGGGCCGGATGGTCGACACCTGCCACGACCTCGCCCGGCACGCCGAACGCCGCATCCAGGCCGAACCCGACCTCGAACTCGTCGCCCCCGCCGAACTCACCACCGTCCTCTTCCGCCACCGCGCCGCCGACCCGGCCGACGCCGACGCGCTCAACGCCGCCCTCCGCCGCCACCTCCTGGAGACCGGCACCGCGCTCGTCGGCCGCACCGAGGCCACCACCCGGGGCCCCGGCTCGCCCCGCCGGGTCTGCCTCAAGTTCACCCTGCTCAACCCCACCGCCACCCCCGACGACATCGACGCCCTCGTGGACGCCGTCCTCGACGCCGGCCGCACCTGCGCACGACTCATCAAGGAGGACGACGCCGCATGAGCACCAGCACCACGGCGCCCCCCGCCCCGGCCGACCCGCTGCACACCCTCGACCCGCGCGGCGCCGCCGAACACGCCCACGTCGAGGCCCTGCTGCGCTGCTGGCTGCGCGAGACGCACACGCCCGTCGCCGCCGGCCCGCTCCGGGTCCCGCTGCCCACCGCCGGACTCGTCCTCGTCACCGAGGTCACCCACCGCTCGCCCACCGGCTGGCACCGCTTCGGCCCCACCCGCCTGGAAGGCCCCGGCGGCCCGCTCGGCGCCACCGCCGACCCGGTGACCGCCGTCGCCCTGCTCGCCACCGAGGCCGCCGTACGCGGCGGGAGCCGGCCCGGGGGAGTCCCCGCCGGCGAGGTCGCCGACCTCGTCGAGCGCACCGCCGAATCCGTCCGCAGGGTCGCCGCCTTCATCGGCGACCGCCGCGCCCACCCCGCCCCGCCGCCCGGCGTCGACGGCTTCCTCGACGCCGAACAGGCCCTCCTCCTCGGCCACCTGAACCACCCCGCGCCCAAGAGCCGGGACGGCGTCTCCGACCACGAGGCCCGCGCCTACTCGCCCGAGCTGCGCGGCTCCTTCCGGCTGCACTGGTTCGCCGCTGACCCCGCCGTGGTCTCCCACGACGCCGTCGACGGCGCCCCCTCGCTGGCCGGCCGCGACACCGTCGCCCTCCTCGCCGACCTCGCCGGACACCCCCTCGCCGACGGCCGGGTGCTCGTCCCCGCCCACCCGTGGCAGGCCCGCGACCTCCTCCACCGCCCCCGCGTCCGGGACCTCGTCGCCTCCGGCGCCCTGGAACCCCTCGGCGAACGGGGCCCCGCCTGGTGGCCGACGTCCAGCGTGCGGACCGTCTACCGGCCGGACACCGCCGTGATGCTGAAGCTCTCGCTCGGCCTGCGGCTCACCAACTCGCGCCGCGAGTCGACCCGTACCGAACTCCGCCGCGGCCTGGAGGTCAACCGCCTCCTCGACGCCGGACACGCCGACGCCACCTTCGCCGCCCACCCCGGCTTCGCGATCACCCGCGACCCCGCCTGGATCGCCGTCGACGAACCCGGCCGCCCCGAGGGCCCCGAGGTCACCGGACTCGACGTCGCCGTCCGCGAGGTCCCCCGCGACATCGCGGACCTGCGCTGCCTGGTCGGCCTCGTCGCCCCCCGCCCCGGCCTCGGCCGCAGCGCCCTCGGCGACCTCGTCGCCGCCCTCGGCCCCGGCGCCGCCGAGCAGTGGACGGCCGACTACACCGACCACGTCCTCGTCCCCATGCTCCACCTGTACGCCGCCACCGGCATCGGCCTGGAGGCCCACCAGCAGAACACCCTGGTCCGGGTGGACGACCGCGGCCGGGTCACCGGCGCCGCGTTCCGCGACAACCAGGGCTACTACCTGGCCGGTTCGCACCTGCCCGCGCTCCTGAAGCGGCTCGGCGCCGACACCTCCACGCTCGCCGTCGTCGACGACGCCCTGGTCGACGACCGGCTCTCGTACTACCTGCTCCGCAACCAGGCCCTCTCCGTCGTCGGCTGCCTCGCCGTCGACGGCCTGGCCGACGAGCGCCGGCTGCTCGGCGTCCTCGCCGACCGGCTGCGCGCCGCGCTCCCCGCCCTCGCCGCCGCGGGCCCCGACGGCGACCGGCTGGCCCGCCGCTGGCTCACCGCGGACACCCTGCCCTGCAAGGGGAACCTGCTCACCCGGCTGCACGGCATCGACGAGGTCCTCGCCCCGCTCGACGCCCAGTCCGTGTACCTCGACGCCCCCAACCCCCTCCGGGAGGCCACCCCGTGACCACCACCGAGCGCCCCGGCGCCGCCACCGTCCCGGGCCCGCCGCTGCCCGTCCTGCCCGACCGCTGGACGGCCCGCGTCGCCCGCGCCGAAGGGACCGACCTAAACCTCGTGCACGGCTGGATGCAGTCCCCGCACATCGACGCCTTCTGGCACCAGGCGTGGCCGCGCGACCGCTGGCACGAGGAGATCGCCGGCCACCTGGCGGGCGACGCGATCCTGCCCGTCCTCGTCGACCTGGACGGCACGCCGCTCGCGTACGTCGAGGTCTACCGGGTGTTACGCGACCGGCTCGCAGGACACTACCCGCAGGACCCCCACGACCTCGGCGTCCACATCGCGATCGGGGAGGCCGCGCACACCGGCAAGGGCCTCGGCCGGACCCTCCTGCGCGCCCTCGCCGAAGGACTCCTCGCCGCCGACCCCCGCTGCGTCCGCGTGGTCGCCGAACCCGACGTCGCCAACGGGCCCTCGCTGCGGGCCTTCGAGGCCGCCGGCTTCCGGCCCGCCGGGAAGGTCGCGTTCCCCGACAAGACCGCCGCCCTCCTGGTCCACCCGCGCACCCCGGAGGACATGCCCCGATGAACGGACCCGTCACCGACCACGACGTCATCGCCGTCGGCTGCGGCCCCTTCAACCTGGGCCTCGCCGCCCTCGCCTCCACCGTCGACGGCCTCGACCTCGTCGTCCTGGAGGAGACCCCCGAACTGACCTGGCACCGCGGCATGATGTTCGGCGACGCCTCGATGCAGGTGAACTTCCTCGCCGACCTCGTCACCCTCGTCGCCCCGTGGCACCCGCTGTCCTTCCTCGCGTACCTCCACGACATGGACCGGCTGTACACCTTCACCGTGCGGGAGAACTTCTTCCCCTCCCGCCGCGAGTACGAGCACTACCTGCGCTGGGCCGCCGCCCGGCTCCCCGCCGTGCGCTTCTCCCACCGGGTCGTGGAGGCCGACTGGGACGCGGGCGAGGAGCGCTTCACCGTCCGCGCGGTACGCGGCGACGGCACCGCCGTCCGGCTGCGCGCCCGCCACCTCGTCCTCGGCATCGGCACCACCCCGCACCTCCCCGACGCGCTCGCCGGGCTGCCCGCCGACCGGCTGCTGCACACCGCCGACTACCTCCACCGGGCCGCCGACGTGGCGCGCGCCGGCCGGGTCACCGTGGTCGGCTCCGGCCAGTCGGGCGCCGAGGTCGCCGCCGACCTGCTGACCCGCAACCTCGACGGCGGCCCGGCGGTCAGCTGGCTCACCCGCACCGGCTCGTGGGCCCCGCTCGACTACACGAAGATGAACCTGGAGCTGACCACCCCGGCGTACATGCGCTACTTCCACACCCTGCCGGAGGAGGTCCGCGACCGGCTCGTCCGCGAGCAGTGGCAGTTCTACAAGGGCATCTCCACCGACACCCTGGAGGAGATCCACGAACTCCTCTACCGCCGGCAGCTCGACGACGGCCTCGCCGACGTGGAGCTCCGCTTCGGCGTCGCTGTCGAGGACGCCGTCGCGGAACCCTCCGGCCGGACCGTGCTGACCTGCCGCCACCTCGACACCGGGCAGCGGTTCGAGCACGTCACCGACCTCGTGGTCGCGGCCACCGGCTACCGCCGCCGCACCCCGGACTTCCTCGCCCCGGTGGAGAAGCTGATCCGGCGGGACGGCCGCGGGCGGCCCGTGGTCCGCGCCGACCACTCCGTCGACCTCGCCGACGGCGTCACCGGACGGATCTTCGTCGCCAACGCCGAGATCCACGCCTACGGCGTCTCCGCCCCCAACCTCGACATCGGAGCCGTCCGCAACGCCACCATCCTCAACACCGTCACCGGGCGCGAGGTCTACCGGCTGCCGCGGCGCAGCGCGTTCACCCGCTTCGAGGCCCCCGGACCGACGGCGCGCGGCACGGGATGACGGTGGTCCCGCCCCGCCCGGCGACACCGGCCGGAGAGGGCGGCGACGCCCCGTCCGCCGCCGCCCTCCCCCCGCCCGTCCGGGACCGGCTCGTCCCGCCCTCCGGGCGGGACGGCGGCCCGCCGAGGCCGCCGCCGACGCCGGCCTGCCCCTGGAGGCGCTGGAGGCGGCGGCCGTCGGCGACGGCGTCCTCGCGGTCGCGCTCACCGGCCGCGACCCCCACACCCGGGAGGCGGCGACCGTCCTGCAGCGCGCCGAACTGCTCCGCTGCGTCGCCCTCGGCATGAGCCTCGCCGCGGCGGCCCGGGCCGCGGGCGTCCCCGACAGCACGCTCGGCCTCTGGCGTGCCGAGGACGCCCCCTTCCGGACCGCGCTCGACGGCGTACGGGCCCTCGCCGAGGCGTCCGGCGAGGCACCCCGCTCCCGGCTGTCCGCGCCCGCCGTGACCCGGCTCCTCCTCCAGGCCCTCCGCGAGGGCCGCCCGGTCACCGCCGCGGCGGCCCACGCCGGCGTGTCCCCCTCCACGGTGTACGCCCGCCGCCGCCGCGACCCGTCCTTCGCCGCCTGGATGGACGCCGCCCGCGCCGAGGGCACCCGCGCCCGGGCCCGCACCCGCTCCGCCCGCCGCGGCACCCTCCACCGCTGGGAGGGCCGCTACCGGCTGATCAGCCGCGACGCCGCCGACGACTGACCCGTCCCGCACCGCCCGTCCCTCACCGCGTCCGCAGCCGGAACCCCTCGCCGGGAAGGGTGGGGACGCGGCGCAGGGGGATGCTGAGGTCCTGCTCGGGGACGTCGTGGTCGAGCCGCGCGAGTTCCGTCGCGAGGACCGCGAGCAGCGTGACCGTGATGTCCTCGCCCGGGCACCGGTGGCCGCGCGACGGGTCCCCGCCTCCCTGCGGGACGAGGACGTCCAGCGGCTGCGGCGGCCGGACGGGGCGGGTGAACCGGCTGGGGTCGAAGCGGTACGGGTGCTCCCACAGGGCGGGATCGTGGTTCTGGCCGTACAGGTCGAGCAGCATCAGGGTGTCCTTGCGGATGTCCTGGCCGCGCCACGTCAGGTCCTGGGCCGCGAGCCCGCCGACGAACGGCGCGAACGGGTAGAAGCGGCGCACCTCGTGGGCGAACGCCTCGGCGCGGACGCCGGAGGTGTCGGTCCGCAGCAGCGCGCGCTGGTCGGGCCACCGGTGCAGGGCGTGGGCGGCGAAGGCGGCGAACCAGGCGACGGCGACGGTGGGCCGGATGACGTTCAGGAGCTCGACCGCGGCGGTGGCGGGGGAGAGGAGGGACCCGTCCGCGTCCCGGTGCCACGCCACCGCCTCCAGCGCCGAGCCCTTGGCGTCCGCCTCCGGTGTTCGGCGCACGTCCGTGACCAGCTCGGCGAGGGCCTGCTCCTGGCGGCGGCGGGCCCGGCGGGCACGCAGGTGACGGGGGCCGGGCGTGGCGAACCCGTCGACCATGGCGACGCAGTCACGGGCCAGTTCGGCGGTCGCCGCGTCGGAGAGCGGCACGCCCGCCCAGTCCCGGACGGCGAGCGCGAGGACCCGGGCGGCCTCGTCGAAGACCACGACGGTCCGGCCCGGGCGGCCGGCCAGTGCTTCCCGCCAGTACCGGCCGGCGATCCGGCCCAGCTCGGCGACGCCGGCGTCGTCCTTGAGGAGGGCGACGAACAGCGCCTTGCGCACCCGGTGCGCCTCGCCGTCGAGGGTGTGGACGGCGCCCCGGCCGAAGAGCGTGTCGAGGACCGGGCCGGGAAGGGCCGCGGTCCGTACGACGTGCTTCTCGTCGTAGAAGAAGCCGACGGCCTCCGGGCCGCGCAGGGCGACGGCGGGCCGTCCGAGGAGGCGGCACCGGACGGTGCCGTCGGGGCTGCGGCGCATCCGGTCGGGCAGCCACGCGTAACCCTGGGCGAGCAGCCCGAGTGTGCTGTCCTTCCACGGCGCGGGGTTCCTGGAGGGAGTCATGGGAGGCGCGTACCCGATGACGGACCGCGGACACGCCTCCGGCGCCCGGCGCCACCCGTACGGCGGCCGGGCAGGCGCTAGACCCGTTCGCCGATCTCGTCGTACCCGTCGGCGTACGCGTCCGCGTCGATCGCCGGGTTGCGGAGCGCGGCCCAGAAGGCGTCGTCGGGGACCGGGGGCAGCGGCGGGGCGCCGAGGTCGGCGTGCAGGTCGTCGCGCCAGCGCGGGACGCAGAGGGAGCGGGCGGCGGGTATCCCGGCGACCGCGCGGTAGGCGGAGCCGCGCAGCGCGTGGGCCAGCTGGAGGGCGGCGAAGGACCGGATCCGGTCGCCGCGCGCGTGCGCCGCCGCCGTCACGGCCCGCAGCCGCAGGAGTGCGGGACCGTCGGGGGAGGGGTCGGGGGTGCCGGCGTCGAGGGCGGCCAGGGCCGCGGTCACCTCGGGGTACGCGGTCAGACCGGTCTCCCCGGCCAGCCGGCGGGCCTGGGCGCGGGCCGCCGCGGCGACGCGCTCCGCGGGCAGGGTGGCGACGAGGGCGGCCAGCTCGTCGAGGTGATCGAGGTCGCAGACCATCACGCGCTCCGCCGGGTCGGCCGGGAGGTGCGGCGCGGGCAGCTCCGGCCCCGGCGGCGGGGTGTCGGCGGGGTCCCAGTCCGGGAGGCGCGCGGGTGCGTCCTCCCAGATCAGGCGGCCCGCGAAGACGACGGGTCGCCCGGGCGTCTCCAGGCGGTCCGCCTGCTCGGTGAGGTACGCGCCCAGGGAGGCGGCCGTCCCGAAGCGGGTGCCGGTCTCGTCGAAGAAGCGGCCGATCGTCCCGTACGTGTCCCGGTGCGGGTCGCAGTCGGTCGCGAGCCCGTCGGAGGTGACCTCGTACGTGCCGAACTGGACGTAGCCGGGGAGCCAGTAGTCCACCGCCTGCTCTTCGGTCAGGCCCTGCGCGCAGCCCCGCAGGAAGCCGGTCGCCTCCACGATGCCCCGCAGGCCGAGGGGCCGGTCGTGGTTGTCGAAGCGGAACGCCTCCGGTCCCGGGCGGGCGCCGTCGTGGCGGCGCAGCGACGCCGTCAGCTCCGGCGGGAAGGTGACGCCCAACTCCCGCTCGGCCGCGCGGATGTCCTCGTCCCGCGCGGGCGGCGCGAGCGTGGCGAAGGTGCGGGGCGCGTGCGCCAGGAGCCAGCGGTCGATGCGGTCCCATGCGGCGTCCACCAGGTGCGAAGTCATGGGGCCGAGCGTAGCCAGCGGCACCGACAGCGGACGCGGCGGCGTGAGGCGCGTCTCATCGCCCCGGCCCCGCCTTGCTATGCAACCAGTTGCATAGCAGGATCGGGGCATGGCGCTCGAACACGCGATCCTGGTCTCGCTGCTGGAGAAGCCGGGGTCCGGATACGAACTGGCCCGCCGGTTCGAGCGGTCCATCGGCTACTTCTGGACCGCCACCCACCAGCAGATCTACCGCGTCCTCAAGCGGATGGAGAACGACGGCTGGGTCGCCGCCCGCGACGTCCCCCAGCAGGGGCGGCCGGACAAGAAGGAGTACTCCGTCGCCGACCTCGGGCACGCGGCCCTCAGCTCCTGGCTGCGCGAGCCGATCGAGCCCGAGAGCGTCCGGCACGACCTCGCCGTCAAGATCCGCGGCGCCGCCTTCGACGACCCCGCCGGCCTCGTCCGCGAGGTCGAACGGCACCGGCAGGCCCACACCGACCGCCTCGCCCACTACCTCGCGGGCGAGGCCCGGGACTTCCCGCCGCGCCCCGACGACGGCACCCCGCCCGACGCCGAACGCGAGCTCCAGCACGCCGTGCTCCGCGGCGGCATCGCGTACGAGCGCATGATGATCGGCTGGCTCGACGACGTCCTCGCCACCCTGCGCAGGTTCTGAGCGGCACCCCCGCCCGACCCCGCGCCCACCCTCGTCCACCCCTCGCACCCAAGGCGGTACCCCATGGCCGACGCGCTCCTGTTCAACCCGCGCACCTACGACCCCGCGCACTTCGACCCCGAGACCCGCAGGCTGCTGCGCGCCACGGTCGACTGGTTCGAGGAGCGCGGCAAGCGCCGGATCATCGAGGACTACCGCACCCGCGCCTGGCTCGGCGACTTCCTCGCCTTCGCCGCGAAGGAAGGGCTCTTCGCCACCTTCCTGACGCCCGCGACCGAGGCCGGCGAGGGCCGGGGCGACAAGCGCTGGGACACCGCCCGCATCGCCGCCCTCAACGAGATCCTCGGCTTCTACGGCCTCGACTACTGGTACGCCTGGCAGGTCACCATCCTCGGCCTCGGCCCGGTCTGGCAGAGCGACAACGCCGCCGCCCGCGCCCGCGCCGCCGAACTCCTCGACCAGGGCGAGGTGTTCGCCTTCGGCCTGTCCGAGAAGACGCACGGCGCCGACATCTACTCCACCGACATGCTGCTCACCCCGGACGGCGAGGGCGGCTTCCGCGCCAGCGGCTCCAAGTACTACATCGGCAACGGCAACAAGGCCGGTCTCGTCTCCGTCTTCGGCCGCCGCACCGACGTCGAGGGCCCCGACGGCTACGTCTTCTTCGCCGCCGACAGCCGCCACCCGGCCTACCACCTGGTGAAGAACGTCGTCGACTCCTCCAAGTACGTCAGCGAGTTCCGTCTGGAGGACTACCCCGTCGCCGCCGAGGACGTCCTGCACACCGGCCGCGCCGCCTTCGACGCCGCCCTCAACACCGTCAACGTCGGCAAGTTCAACCTCTGCACCGCGTCCATCGGCATCTGCGAGCACGCGATGTACGAGGCCGTCACCCACGCCCACAACCGGGTCCTCTACGGCCGTCCCGTCACCGCCTTCCCGCACGTGCGCCGCGAACTCACCGACGCCTACGTCCGGCTGGCCGGCATGAAGCTCTTCAGCGACCGCGCCGTCGACTACTTCCGCACCGCCGGACCCGACGACCGCCGCTACCTCCTCTTCAACCCCATGACGAAGATGAAGGTGACCACCGAGGGCGAGAAGGTCATCGACCTCATGTGGGACGTCATCGCCGCCAAGGGCTTCGAGAAGGACAACTACTTCGCCCAGGCGGCCGTCGAGATCCGCGGCCTGCCGAAGCTGGAGGGCACGGTCCACGTCAACCTCGCCCTCATCCTCAAGTTCCTCCGCAACCACCTCCTGGACCCGGTCGACGCGCCCGCCGTCCCCACCCGCCTCGACGCCGCCGACGACGCGTTCCTCTTCCGCCAGGGCCCCGCCCGCGGCCTCGGCTCCGTCCGCTTCCACGACTGGCGGCCCGCGTTCGACGCGTACGACCGCCTCCCGAACGTCGCCCGCTTCCGCGAACAGGCCGACGCCCTCTGCGACTTCGTCCGCACCGCCGCCCCCGACGAGGCCCAGAGCCGCGACCTCGACCTGCTCCTCGCCGTCGGGCAGCTCTTCGCGCTCGTCGTCCACGCCCAGCTCGTCCTGGAGCAGGCCGCCCTCACCGGCCTCGACGACGACGTCCTCGACGAGCTGTTCGCGGTCCTCGTCCGCGACTTCTCCGCCCACGCCGTCGAACTCCACGGCAAGGACTCCGCCACCGAGGCGCAGCAGGCGTGGGCGCTCGGCGCGGTCCGCCGCCCCGTCGCCGACGAGGCCCGCACCGCCCGCGTCTGGGCCCGCGTCGAAGCGCTCTCCGGCGCCTACGAGATGAAGCCCTGACCGCGCCGGTCCGGGCGGCGCCCTCCCCGGCGCCGCCCGGATCCCCGGCTGTCACCCCGGCCCCCTACGATGACCGCTCATGAGCACGAGTGACGACGACGGCAGACCCCTCGTCGACGGACGGTTCCGGCTGGTCTCCCGGCTCGGCAGCGGCGGCATGGGCACCGTGTGGCGGGCCCGCGACATCGCCCTCGACCGGGACGTCGCCCTGAAGGAGGTCCGCCCGCCGGACCCGGCCGCCGAGGACGCCCAGCCCGGCCTGACGGCCCAGCTGAGGGCCCGGGCGATCCGCGAGGCCCGCGCGCTCGCCCGCCTCTCCCACCCGCACGTGGTCACGGTCCACCACATCGTCGAGCCCGCCGACGGCTCCGCCCCGTGGATCGTCATGGAACTCGTCGAGGGGAGCTCCGTCGCCGACCGGCTCGCCGCCGGGCCGCTGCCCGTCCCCGAGGCGATCACCCTCGGCCGGCAGGTCCTCGGTGCCCTGCGCGCCGCCCACGCCGCCGGCATCCAGCACCGCGACGTCAAGCCCGCCAACGTCCTGCTGCGCGCCGAAGGCGGCGCCGTCCTCACCGACTTCGGCATCGCCGCCTTCGACGAGGCCACCTCCCGGCTCACCGCCTCCGGCGACCTCATCGGCTCCGCCGACTTCATCGCCCCCGAGCGGGTCCGCGGCGAGGAGGGCAACCCGGCCTCCGACCTGTGGTCGCTCGGCATGCTGCTGTACGTGGCGACCGAGGGCCACCACCCGCTGCGCCGCGCCACCAGCCTCGCCACCGTCGTCGCCGTCCTCGACGACCCGATCCCGCCGCCGGTCCGGTCCGGCGCCCTCGGGCCCGTCCTCACCCGCCTCCTCGTCCGCGACCCCGCCCTGCGCCCCGACGGCGCCGAGCTCGACCGGCTCCTCGCCGAGGCGGCGGCCGTGCCCGCCGACGCCGTGCCCGCGGGCTTCGGCCCGCCGGCCCCCCTGGCGTACCCGACGCCCCCGCCCCACCCGTACGGCGGGCCCACCCCGCTCCCGCCCGCCTCGGCCCGCGTCCGCGGCCGGCGCGGGCGCCTCGCCCGGCTCGCCGGCGGCCTGGTCCTCGCCGGGGCGCTGGGCGCCCTCGCCCTCACCCAGTTCCTCCCGAAGGACGGCGGCGACGGCGACGGCAAGCAGGCCGGCGCCACCCGCACCCCCGGCAGCACGCCCACCGGCGGCGTCCCGGCCACGGCCCCGGCGACCACGCCGCCGCCGGCCGCCGCCTCCCACCTCACCCCCGCCGGTGTCCGCACCGCCGTCGCCGCCTTCCGGGACGCCACCGGCGTGTCCACCGTCAAGCAGCTCGTCGTCTACGAGGAGTACGCCGTCGCCGAGATCCCCACCAAGCCCGGCGCCCGGACCTACGACCGGTACGTCTACCGGGACGGCCGGGTCAGCCGGCAGGGCGTCGGCGGCACCATCGGCTCCGCCGATCCCGACGCGCAGCCGTTCGACCCGACCCGGATGCCCTGGGACGACCTGCCGGAGCTGGCGCGGCGCGCCGACCGCGAGCTCCAGGTCGAGTCGCCCACCTCCCGCTACCTGATCGCCGAGCGCTGGACCTTCAACAAGGACCGCCCCACCCTCCTCGTCTACCGCACCAACGACTACTCGGCGACCGGCTACCTCGCCGTCGACGCCGACGGGACCGTGGTGCACAAGGAGACCGCCGACTGACCGGCCGGCTCCGGCGGGCGCCGGGGGACAATGGCACGCGTGAACCATGACGACCCGTACCTGTGGCTGGAAGACGTCGACGGCGAGCAGGCCCTCGCCTGGGTGGCCGAGCGGAACGCGGAGACGGAGGCCGAGCTCACCGCCGAGCCCGGCTTCGACGCCTTCGCCGACCGCCTGCGCGAGGTGCTCGACGCCGTCGACCGCATCCCGTACACCACCCGCCGCGGCCCGTACCTCTACAACTTCTGGCAGGACGCCGAGCACGTACGGGGCGTGTGGCGGCGCACCACCCTGGAGCAGTACCGCAAGGACGCCCCCGAGTGGGAGACGCTGCTCGACGTCGACGCGCTCGCCGCGGCCGAGGACGAGAAGTGGGTGTGGGCGGGCGCCCGGGTCCGGCGACCGGACCACGACCGGGCGCTGGTCTGCCTCTCCCGGGACGGCGGCGACGCCACCGTCGTCCGCGAGTTCGACCTGGAGGCGCGCGCCTTCGTCGCCGGCGGCTTCACCGTGCCCGAGGCCAAGACCAGCATCGGCTGGATCGACGCCGACACCGTCTTCGTCGGCACCGACCACGGCCCCGGCTCCCTCACCGACGCCGGCTACCCGCGCACCGTCCGCCGCTGGCGGCGCGGCACCCCGCTCGCCGAGGCCCCCACCGTCTTCGAGGGCGAGGCCGCCGACGTCTCCGCCTGGGCCTGGCACGACGCCACCCCGGGCTACGAGCGGTCCTTCGTCGGCCGCTCCCTCGACTTCTTCCGCAGCGAGACCCACCTCCTCACCGACGGCGACCGGCTGGTGCGGATCGAGGTCCCGGAGGACGCCGAGGTCTACGCCCACCGCCGGCACCTGATCGTCACCCTCAAGTCGCCGTGGCTCGGCCACCCCGCCGGCGCCCTCCTCGCCTTCGGCTTCGACGCCTTCCTGGCCGGCGACCGCACCGCCGAGGTCCTGTTCGCCCCCGACGAGCGGACCGCGCTCGCCGGCCACTCGTGGACCCGGCACCACCTGATCCTGGAGACCATGCGGGACGTCAGCACCCGCATCGAGGTGCTGACCCCGCGCGAGGAGGGCGGCTGGTCGCGCGCCCCGCTCGCCGACGTCCCGCCGCTGTCGGCGGTCTCCGTCACCGACACCGACCCGGACGTCTCCGACGAGTACTTCCTCGACGTCTCCGGCTTCCTCCAGCCGTCCACCCTCACCCGCGGCACCGTCGGCGGCGACACCGAGATCCTGCGGCAGGCCCCGGCCCGCTTCGACACCACGGGACTCTCCGTCGAGCAGGCGTTCGCCGTCTCCGACGACGGTACCCGCGTCCCGTACTTCGTCATCGGCCCCGACCGCTCCGCCGGCGCGGCCCCCGGCCCGACCCTGCTCTACGGCTACGGCGGCTTCGAGGTCTCCCTCACCCCCTCGTACGCGGCCCTCACCGGCCGCGGCTGGCTGGAGACCGGCGGCACGTACGTCATCGCCAACATCCGCGGCGGCGGCGAGTACGGCCCCGGCTGGCACCAGGCCGCGCTCGGCGCCCACCGGCACAAGGCCTTCGAGGACTTCGCGGCCGTCGCACGCGACCTCGTCGCCCGCGGCATCACCACCCCGCAGCGGCTCGGCGCCGCCGGCGGCAGCAACGGCGGCCTCCTCATGGGCGCCATGCTCACCCGCTACCCGGAGCTGTTCGGCGCGATCGTCTGCCAGGTGCCGCTGCTCGACATG
This sequence comes from Streptomyces sp. NPDC057854, assembly GCF_042797055.1. Taxonomy (NCBI): domain Bacteria; kingdom Bacillati; phylum Actinomycetota; class Actinomycetes; order Kitasatosporales; family Streptomycetaceae; genus Streptomyces; species Streptomyces sp. NPDC057854. The sequence goes on along the minus strand of NZ_JBHVMF010000004.1, from coordinate 86,087 downwards.
GTCCGCTTCCACAAGCTGCTGGCCGGCGCCTCCTGGATCGCCGAGTACGGCGACCCCGACGACGAGGCCGACCTGCCGCACCTGCGCGACCTCTCCCCGTACCACCGGCTCACCGCCGGCGCCCCCTACCCGCCGGTGCTGCTCACCACCTCCACCCGCGACGACCGGGTGCACCCCGGGCACGCGCGGAAGGCGGCGGCGCGGCTGCGCGAGCTGGGCCACCCGGTGCTCTTCCACGAGAACACCGGCGGCGGGCACGCCGGCGCCACCGACAACGCGCAGGCCGCCCGCAACAAGGCCCTGATGTACACCTTCCTGCGCAAGCACCTGGGCTCCTGACCCGGCCCGGCCCGGGGGGTCAGAGCCAGCCGTGCCGCTGCGCCTGGAGCGCCAGCTGGAACCGGCTGGTCGCGCCCAGCCGGGCCATGAGGACCTGGACGCGGCGGAAGAGGGTGCGGCGGCTGACGCCGATCTCCCGGGCGATCACCTCGTCCGCCGCGCCCCCGGCGAGCAGCCACAGCAGCCGCCGGTCGGCCGGCGGCAGCCCGCCCGGGAGCGCGGTGCGGCCGTGGAAGGGCAGCGCGTCCCGCCAGGACTGCTCGAAGAGCGCCACCAGCGCCGAGAACAGCCCGCACGGCTGCACCACCAGCATCGTGGTGAACACGTCGGCCTCCCGGATCGACAGCGACACCAGCGCGTACGCGTCGTCGATGATCACCAGCTTGACCGGCACGGACGGCAGCACCCGGGCCTGCTCGCCCGCCGCGATCACCGGCTCGATCGCCCCCTCCAGATGCCCCGGCTGCTCCAGCGACGCCCGCGAGTAGACCACCCGCTGGGTGACGCCCCGGGCGAGCGTCGCCAGCGCGTCGTCGGTCGCGCCGGGCAGCGGGAAGTACGGCGGCGAGTCCAGCTGCCGGATCTGCTGCCGGGCGCTTGCCCACGCCTGCCGCATCCGCGGCCCGATCGCCTCCCCGGTCACCACCTCCACCAGGTCGTCGCCGTGCGCGGCGAGCCGCTGCCGCCGGAACGCCTCGAAGGCGCCGCCCACCGTGATCCGGGACTCGTCCAGCTCCGCCGCCCGGTGCCGGCCCAGGATCTCCAGGCCCGCCGCCGGCGGCACCGGCGCCACCGGGTCGCCGCGCTCCGCCGCCGCGCTCGCCAGCCCCGCGTCGACCAGCTCCCGGTACGCCTCCTCCAGCGCCGGCCCGTCGAGCCCGGCCGCCGCGCCGATCGCGTCCAGCGGCGCCGGGGCCCGCTCCAGCAGCGCGTCGTACACCCGCGCCGCCGCCTCGCCGAGGCCCAGCAGCCGCAGCGCCTCGCCCAGTCTCGCGTTCGCCATGGCCCCCATTCTCACCGCCCCGAACCCCACCCGTGTCCGATCAGTGCCACTGGCACTCCTGGGCCCCACCGGCCCGCGCGGCGGGCTACGGTCCGTGAGCCGCCGACGACCGGCGGTTCCCCCAGACCTCACGACGAAGGAGCACGACGTGGCGAAGGGTCGCAAGAACGGCCTGTACAACGGCATCTCCGAGGAGCTGTCCGCCCTCATGCGGACCGGCTGGGCCGACACCGAGCGGCACGACCTGACCGAGGCCGAGCAGGCGCCGTACGCCGCCGCCCGCCGCGCCGCGCTGTCCGCCCGCTTCCCCGGCGAGCGCCTGGTCGTCCCGTCCGGCAACCTCAAGGTCCGCTCGAACGACGACACCTACCCCTTCCGTCCGCACTCCGCCTACGTCCACATGACCGGCGACCAGGCCCGCGACTGCGCGCTCGTCCTGGAGCCGCGCGCCGACGGCGGCCACGACGCGCACTGCTACGTGCTGCCGCGCGACGGCCGCGACGACGACACCTTCTGGATCGGCTACACCGCCGAGCTGTGGATGGGCCGCCGCCTCTCCCTCGCCGAGGCCGAGCGGGTCCTCGGACTGCCCTGCCGCGACGTCCGCGGCCTCACCGAACACCTCGCCGCCGGCGCCGGCGTGCCCACCCGGATCGTCCGCGGCGTCGACGCCGCCCTGGAGGCGGCCGTCACCACCGACGAGGAGCGCGACACCGAACTGGCCGACGTCCTCAGCGAACTGCGCCTGGTCAAGGACGCCTGGGAGATCGGCGAGATGCGCAAGGCCGTCGACTCCACCGTCCGCGGCTTCACCGACGCCGTCGCCGACCTGTCGACCGCCGTCGCCACCTCGGAGCGCTGGATCGAGGGCACCTTCTTCCGCCGCGCCCGCCTGGAGGGCAACTCCGTCGGCTACGGCACCATCTGCGCCGCCGGCGCCCACGCCACGATCATGCACTGGACCACCAACGACGGCCCGGTCCGCCCCGGTGACCTGCTGCTCCTCGACGCCGGCGTGGAGACCCGCTCCCTCTACACCGCCGACGTCACCCGCACCCTCCCCGTCAGCGGCACCTTCACCCCCGTCCAGCGGCAGGTGTACGACGCCGTGTACGAGGCCCAGCAGGCCGGCTTCGAGGCCGTGAAGCCCGGCGCCCCCTACCGGGCCTTCCACGAGGCCGCGCAGCGGCACCTGGCGGCCCGGCTGGTCGAGTGGGGCTTCCTCGAGGGCCCGGTGGACCGGGTGTACGAGCTCGGCCTCCAGCGCCGCTTCACCATGGCCGGCACCGGCCACATGCTCGGCCTCGACGTGCACGACTGCGCCACCGCGCGCAACGAGGAGTACGTCGACGGCGTGCTCGTCCCCGGCATGGTCCTCACCGTCGAGCCGGGCCTCTACTTCCAGCCCGACGACCTGACCGTGCCCGAGGAGTGGCGCGGCATCGGCGTCCGCATCGAGGACGACCTGCTGGTCACCGAGGACGGCCACGAGAACCTGTCGGCCGCCCTGCCGCGCACCTCCGCCGAGGTGGAGGAGTGGATGGCCCGCGTCGCCGGCTGACCCGGCGGACGGTCAGGCGCCCCGCGCGGACACCCGGTCGACGAGCACGGCCAGGGCGTCCGCGAGGGCGCCGAGCCCGGGCCCGGCGGCGCCGCCCGGCTCGGCCATGTACACGTCGCGGCGGATCTCCACCATCAGGGCGCTGACCGCCGCGTCCCGCCCGTAGTGCCGCAGCGGCACGTACGTCCCCGCGAACGGGCTGTCGGTCCCCGTGCCGCCGAACCCGGCGAACGCCTCCCGGGCCGCCTCCAGCAGCCACGCCGGGGTGTGGAAGGGGTCGGTGCCGAGGCACACGGGCGGTCGCGGGCCCGCGCCGTGCAGCTCGTACGGCAGGGCCCGCGTCGGGTACGAGTGGACGTCGACGACCACCGCCCGCCCGGTCGCGGCGAGCCGGCCGTCGACGGCCTCGGTGACGGCCCGCGCGTACGGCTCGAAGTACCGCTCGATCAGCGGCCGCCCGTCGAACCCGTCCGGCCGCAGCTCCGCGCCGTGGGTGGTCCGCGTGTACACCGCGCCCATGCCGCTCGCGAGCATCTCCTCCCGCTCGTCCGGGAACCGCTCGGGGTCCACCACCAGCCGGGACAGCCCGTTCACGAACCGCCAGGGCGTCCGGCCGGCCGCCGCGGCGGCCCGGGCGGCGATCTGTGCGGTGTGGGCGTCGGTGATGTGGTCCAGCTCGCGGCCGAGCGCCGCGTCGTCGAGCACGATCCCGCCCCGCACGTCCCCCGGTATCTCCCGCGCCGAGTGCGGCACATGGAGCAGGACGGGCGAGTCGGCGGCCCCCGGGTGGAGCCGGAACGGGGCGGAGGCGGTGTCGGACACGAGTGTTCTCCCTGCTGGAGGCCGAAGACGAGACGAAGGGGCGAGGGGGCGGTCCGCCGATCATGGCAGCCGGCACCGACAGCGCCTCACGGCCGGGCCGCCGCACCGCCTCCCGCCCGGACCGGCACAATACGATCATGATGCAGTCGTTCCTGCCCGTCCTCGAACGCGTCGCCGAGGAGATCGAGGGCCTGGTCGGCCGGGGCCGCCCCGCCGACTACATCCCGGCGCTCGCCGCCGGCGACCCGCACCGCTTCGGGATGGCCGTCGCCGAGCTGGACGGCAGCGTGTACGGCGTGGGGGACTGGCAGCGGCCCTTCTCCACCCAGTCCGTCACCAAGGTCTTCACCCTCGCGCTCGCCCTCGCCAAGGAAGGCGACGAGCTGTGGGAGCACGTCGGCCGCGAACCCTCCGGCAACCCCTTCAACTCCCTCGTCCAGCTGGAGTACGAGCGCGGCATCCCCCGCAACCCCTTCATCAACGCGGGCGCCCTCGTCGTCACCGACCGGCTGCACCGCCTCACCGGCGACGCCTCCGGGGCGCTGCGGGACTTCCTGCGCGCCGAGAGCGGCAACGACGACCTCGACTTCGACCGCGACGTCGCCGCCTCCGAGACCGAGCACGGCGACCGCAACGCGGCCCTCGCCCACTTCATGGCCTCGTACGGCAACATCTCCACCCCCGTGCCGACGCTGCTGCGCGAGTACTTCCGGCAGTGCTCCGTCGAGGCGTCCTGCGCCGACCTCGCCGTCGCCACCGGCTTCCTCGCCCGGCACGGCATCCGCGCCGACGGCAGCCGGCTCCTCACCCGCAGCCAGGCCAAGCAGATCAACGCCGTCATGCTCACCTGCGGCACCTACGACGCCGCCGGCGACTTCGCCTACCGGGTGGGCCTGCCCGGCAAGAGCGGCGTCGGCGGCGGCATCATCGCCGTCGTCCCCGGTCGCTGCACCCTCTGCGTGTGGAGCCCCGGCCTCGACGAGCGGGGCAACTCGGTCGCCGGGGTCGCCGCCCTCGACCGCTTCACCACCATCACCGGCCTCTCCGTCTTCTGACCGCCGCACCGGCCCCCGCCCGGCTGGCGGGGCCGCCCCGTCCGGGGTACAGATCCGGTGGGGGCGCCGTGCGCGCCCGGAGCGAGGAGGTCGCCGTGGACAACCGCACCACCGGATTCGTGCAGTCCTTCAACCGCCGCGCCGGCTACGGGTTCGTGCTGCCCGTCGGCTCCGAGGAACCCGTCTACTTCCGGGCCGAGGACATCGAGGACGGCGTCCGCGCCCTCTCCGAGGGCCAGCAGGTCACCTTCGTCCTGGCCCTCGGCGAAGGACGCTTCGAGGCCCGCGCCCTGCGCGTCTGACCCGGGCGCCCCGTCCCCCGGACGGACCAGTGCCCGCCACCCGGTGCGCGGGCGCAGCGCCCGTGCCAGGGTGGATCCATGACCATCGACGTGCGCCCGGCCTCCGTCTACGACGACGTCCGGGCCGTGATCGGCCCCAAGTCGCCCACGGCCGACGTCTGCTTCTGCCTGAGCTACCGCCTCCCGGCCAAGCTCAACAGGGAGCTGCGCGGCCCGGCCAGGGGCGAGTACGTCGCCGGGCTCTGCGACCGGGAGCCCGCGCCCGGCGTCCTCGCCTACGACGACGGCGAACCGGCCGGCTGGGCCGCCGTCGCCCCGCGCGCGGAGACCGCCTTCGCCCACAGCCGGAAGATCCCGCACGTCGACGACCTGCCGGTCTGGTCGCTGTGGTGCGTCCGGGTCCGCCCCGGCCACCGCAAGCAGGGCCTCAGCCACGCGCTGATCGCCGGCGCCGTGGAGTTCGCCCGCGCCCACGGGGCACCGGCGGTGGAGGCGTACCCGCTGGACAACGGCGACGCCCGCGTGGACATGACGATGGCGTACGCGGGGCTGCGGAAGAACTTCGCACGGGCCGGCTTCGTGAAGGCCGCCGACACCACCTCGGTGCTCGCCGGACACCCCCGGATCCTCATGCGGCTCGACCTGCGGTGACCCCGGGAGCGGCGCGCCGGCCCCCGGACACGACGAAGGCGGGGAACCACCGGTTCCTCGCCCTCCTCAACGTATAGCGCACGGGGGGCCTTGCGGCAAGGCCCCGTACCTGGCGCAGAATCGGCGGCCGTACCGCACCGACAGAGGGGGAAACCCGCATGTTCGACGCCGACGTCCTCGTGATCGGCGCAGGGCCCACCGGGCTCGTGCTCGCCTCCGAGCTGCGCCTCCGGGGCCTGCGGCCGGTCGTCCTGGAGAAGGCGGAGCGCCCGGCCGCGTTCAGCCGGGCGCTCGGCCTGCACGTCCGCAGCATCGAGGTCATGGACCAGCGCGGACTCCTCGACCGCTTCCTCGCCCGCGGGCAGCAGTACCGCGTCGGCGGCTTCTTCGCCGGGCTCGGCACCCGCTGGCCCGACGGCCTGGACACCGCCCACTCCTACGTCCTCGGCATCCCCCAGAACGTCACCGAGGAACTGCTCGCCGAACACGCGAGCGCACTCGGCGTGGAGGTGCGGCGCGGCCGGGAGCTCACCGGGCTCGACCAGGACGCGGACGGCGTGACGGCCGTGCTCGCCGACGGCACCCGGCTGCGGGCCCGCTGGCTCGTCGGCTGCGACGGCGGACGCAGCACCGTGCGCGCCCTGACCGGGATCGGCTTCCCCGGACTGCCCGCCCGGCACGAGACCCTCATCGCCGAGGTGCGCCTCGGGGTCCCGTGGGAGGAGGTCGTGCCCGTGATGACCGAGGTGCGCAGGACGCAGCTGCGGTACGGGGTGATGCCGCTCCGCGACGGCCTGTTCCGGGTCGTCGTACCGGCCGCCGGGCTCTCCGGGGACCGCGCCGCGCCGACGCTCGACGAGCTGAGGGAGCGTCTGATCGCTGTCGGCGGCACCGACTTCGGCGTCCACGAGCCCCGCTGGCTGTCCCGCTTCGGCGACGGCACCCGGCAGGCGGAGCGGTACCGCGAGGGCCGGGTGCTGCTCGCCGGCGACGCCGCCCACATCCACCCGCCGACCGGCGGCCAGGGCCTCAACCTCGGCATCCAGGACGCCTTCAACCTCGGCTGGAAGCTGGCCGGCGAGCTGCGCGGCTGGGCGCCCGAGGGGCTGCTCGACACCTACCACTCCGAACGCCACCCGGTCGCCGCCGCCGTGCTCGACAACACCCGCGCCCAGATGGAGCTGATGTCCGGGGAACCGGGGGCACAGGCGGTGCGCCGGCTGCTCGCGGAGCTGATGGAACTCGACGAGGTCAACCGGCACCTGATCGGGAAGATCACCGCGATCGACCTCCGCTACGACTGCGCGGAGGACGGCGACCCCGACCTGGTCGGCCGCCGGCTCCGCGACGTGCCGCTGAAGGAGGGCCGCCTGTACGAGGCGGCCCGCACCGGGCGCGGCCTGCTCCTCGACCGGACCGGGACGCTGTCCGCGGCCGGCTGGGAGGACCGGGTGGAGCGCGTCACCCCCGCCGGCGACGAGCCCGGCGTCCCGGCGGCGCTGCTCCGGCCGGACGGACACGTCGTCTGGGCCGGCGACGACCCGGCACACCTGCGCGCCCGGCTGGAACGCTGGTTCGGGGCGCCGACCGCGGGGTGAGGGGGCGGCGCGCGCGAACCGGTCGGGGGCGGGCGGGCGGAGGGGGCTGGCGTACGCGTACGCGCGCGGGGGTGGGCGGGCATACGGGCGTACGGATGTGGGGGTGGACGGGCGTACGGAGGCTCCGCCGGCCGTCACCGTCCCTCGTACGCCCGTCCAGGGGGTTCGCGCGTCCGCCCGACGGACCCGTGAACACCCCTTCACCGGATCAGGTGACTGGGGACACGGTGAAACGTCCCTCCCGCCCGCGTTCCGGCCACGCTCGACCTGACACTTGGACCCACCCTGTGGAGCGTCCGATGCAGTTGATCCCCCGCCATGTCCCCCACCTCACCGTCCGCCCCGCCGGCGCCCTGACCGTCGCCGTGCTCAGCGGCGAACTGGACCTCGTCCTCGTCCGCCACCTGCGGCCCGAACTCGACGCCCTCGTCCGCGAGGCCGACGGGCTCGCCGTCGACATCCGCCCGCTCGCGTTCTGCGACGCCACCGGCCTCGGCCTGCTCGCCCACTGCGCGCGGAGCACCCGCGCCCGCGGGGCGCACTGGCAGCTCGTCTGCGACCAGCCGTGGGTCCTCCGCCTGATCCGGCTCACCGGCCTCGAAGAGCTGCTCCGCCCCGAGCCCGCGCTGCGCCCGCTGCCCGCGCCGCCGCTGCTGTCCGGCCCCCGCGCGCGGGCGGAGCACCCCGTCTGACCCGGCGGCGGCCGGAAACCCGTGGAACGGGCGGGCCCGGGCGCGTGATGATGCGGGCATGACCGCGCAGACCCTCCCGCCCGTGGACACGCTCCTCGTCGTCGACGTCCAGTCGGCCTTCGTCACCGGCGCCGGCGCCGTGCCCGACGCCGCCCGCCTCGTCGACCGCACCGCCGCGCTGCTCGCCCGCGCCCGCGCGGCCGGCGCGCTCGTCGTCCACCTCCAGAACGACGGGCCGCCCGGCGCGGACGACGAACCCCACACCCCCGGCTGGGAACTGCACCACCCGGTCGTGCCCGGTCCGGCCGAGACCGTCGTCCGCAAGCCGCACGACGACGGCTTCGCCGGCACCGGGCTCGGCGAGCTGCTGGCCCGGCACGGCAGCCGGGCCCTCGCGGTGTGCGGGGTGATGTCGGAGATGTGCGTCCAGGCCACCGCCCGTACGGCGCTGCACCGCGGCTACCGGGTCGTCGTCCCGTACGACGCGCACGCCACCCAGGACTGCCCGGAAGTCCCGGGCGTCGCCGACGCCGTCCCCGCGGCCGTGGTCTCCCGCGTCGCCGCCTACGCCCTCGGCTCCGACGCCGAGGTCACCGTCCCGGCCGCCGCCGTCGCCTTCACGGCGCCGGCGTCGGGCGCGCCGGAGGTCCCGGCGGGCGTGCTGCGAGGAACGCACGCATGACCACACCTCCCCTGCTCGTCCACCACCGCCGGGCCGGCGAGGCCGACCTGGCCACCCTCGTGCGCCTCCGCGACGACGCGGCCCGTTGGATGCTCTCCCGGGGCGTCACCGGCCAGTGGCGCCCCGGCGAACTGGGCGAGGACCACTTCCGCCGGATCATGGCGCACGGCGAGGTCTGGCTCGCGGAGAGCGGCGGGCGGGTGGCCGGCGCGTGGGAGCTGTGGTGGGACGACGAGGCGGCCTGGGGCCCGCAGCCGCCCGACGCCGGGTACGTCCACCGGCTGATGACGGACCGTGCGGCGCCGCCCGGCACCGGACGGCTGCTGCTGGCCGCGGCCGAGCGCCGCACCGCCGAGGCGGGCCGCACCCGGCTGCGGCTCGACTGCCTGACGGCCAACGCGAAGCTGACCGCCTACTACGAGCGGGCCGGCTACCGCGCCGTCGGCCGGAAGGACGGCAAGCCGCAGCCCGGCGGCCCGCCGAAGTCCTTCACCCTGATGGAGAAACAGCTCCACCCGCCGGCGTAGGTCTTGCCGTAGCGGGCGGCCACGCCGCGCCACCGCATGAGCCAGTTGTCGCACCGTTCGACGGCGTTGCGCTGTTCGCAGGACGCCGGTCGAAGACGGGCGGACGGACGGCCCCCGAGCCGGCCGGCGCGTTCGCGGTTCGCGGTCTGGTCGGCCGGCCGCGGAATCACCGCCCGGATTCCGCGCCGGCGGAGAGGGATCCGGATCGCCCGGGACGCACACGCCTTTCCGCCGGCACCGTCTCCGGTGTGGTCCGAGGCCATGGCCCGGCCCCAGGTGCCGGGCTCGCCGGACTGCCGCGAAGCACACCACACTACTCAGCCGACACCAGGCCCGCGCCGTCCTCGCGGAGGACCAGATCCCGCCATGCCTCGTTCCGGACCGGCGCCGGCGTGGGTCCCTCGCGCGGATGCGAACGCCAGCGGTCGCGGAGGAGGCTGCCCGCGTTCACTCGTCGGAGGACTCCGTTGCCGGCGGGATGTCGCACCGCCAGCAGTCGTTCGCGTGGTCGTCCTGGCAGACGTAGCCGATGGCACCGTCCACGCACCATTCGGCGGCCTCCTCGGACAGCAGGTCGGGCCCGGCAAGGAGCAGCCGGCGAAATTCCTTGGTGTCCGCGATGTCGGCCGGTCGGTTGGTGAACCACTCGTCGAACCAAGGCTCGTCCCGGTGCGTGCGCCAGTGCGCATGCTCCCGGTCGTCGACAGCCGCAAGGAACCGATCGACGATGCGTCCCCAACTCGGTGCTCCGAACCATCCGTTGTCGGACGCGCAGAGGTATTCGATCAGGATTCGCAGGCCGAACTGCTTCTCGCGAAGCCGGTACGTTCGCCCCCAGGCGATCGCGTCCTGTGCCATCTCCGCGAGGTCTTCACGCGGATCGTCCTCGTGCGCCGGGTCGTCAGGGTTGTGGCAGGCCAGCCCGAGCTCGAGCACGGACTGCCCGGTCGGTAGAACCCGGGACGGGTCCACGATCGCGAGACCGAGACCGATCCAGTCGACGTGGTCGAACGACAGCATCGAGCGCACGAGTCGGGTGGTCGCCGTGTTGATCCGCATCATCGTGCCGTCGTGCAGCGGACTCTTCCCGGCATGCCAGTTCTCGACGGGGGTGTTGCGCCACACGGCGAGCGTGATGCGGGTCGCAGCGAGCCACAGCAGGGCGTCGTCGTCGAGGTGCCCGAACCGCTTGGCACATTCCTGGGCGCCGTAGGTGATCAGCTCTTCCGGTTTCGGCCACCTGTGGCTGTCGGGCCCTTCGGGCGCGTACTCGTAGTCGTCGGCGTACTCGTCGAGGATCGCGGTCAGCTCGGCAGCGCTGTAGGCCTCGTCGTACTCGGAGCCGTCCGGCCCCTCGACGGTATACATGTCGTGGTCCCAGGAGACGTACACGTCGCCCCAGAGCACGACGTCATCGCCTTCGCCGGCGTTGTCCGTCGCGACCGGCCTGATGCTGATCGGGGCAGTACGCCCGTCGGTTCGCTCGTCGTCCTTCTCGGCGGCCCATGCGGTGATGACCCCGAGCGGCTTCGGAAGGAGAGGACCGACCTCGGTGATGCTGAACGGCTCGATGTCGCCATCGGTGTCGAACCGGCTGTTGACGAACGCGACCGCCTCGGAGGCCGAGCTGACGATGGACTCGCTACCGCTCTCGTTGTCCACTACCCGCCACAACGTGCTGCTCTTCACGGTGCTCTCCGATCGGTGAGTGCACCCGGGGCGGGTGCGATGCGCCGGGTCGCTCGGCACTGACTCAGATTATGGGCTGATCAATCCGTCCGTAGTTTCGTAGGTGCTTGGGGGGTGCTTGGGGGCGCTTGTGGGCTAGGGCGACGGGCCTCACGGCGAGGGAGTGCACCCAGGCGGCGGCGCGCATCGCTAGGGCACGGCGGTCCGATGTCCAGGACGGTGACCGGCGGCGTACAGGCCCGGGGCACATCAGCGCACACATCAACGCCGGTCCTATGACTGCCGCGTGCGGCTCCGGAAACCCCGACGTCTGCGACGTCGGTTGCTCGGGCTGGGTCGACTGCGTGCCCACCGGCACTGTCCTGAACACCTGGGGCGTTTCCCCGGGAGTCGTCTGACACACGGCGGTGGGGGGGGGGGGGGCCCCCGCGGCCGCCCCGCCCCCCCCCGCGCGGCGGGCCGCGGGGGGGGGGGGCGGGGGGCGGGCGCGCATCGGGGGAGGGGCCGAGGCGGCCCCCCCAGACCGGCCCCCGACCCCGCG